>JBAVTL010000374.1:0-9683 GCA_049696175.1 Anaeromyxobacteraceae bacterium | reverse complement strand
CGCGAGAACGTCGCGCAGGTGTTGCCGCGTTTCTTCCATGCGTCGAAGCGGGAGGCGAAGGCGGTGGCGGCGGAGGTCGCGCCTCGCGAGGTGCTCCCGCAGCGCGTGGTGGTGACGGCGGTGGCGCGGCCAGCGGCGGCGAACGTGACCGCGACGCCCCCGCTTCCCGCCCTTGCGTTGGGTCAAGCACTTCACCTGGATGAAACGGTCCGTCCGCAGGAGGCGGCGCCTCTCGTCCCTCCGCCTGCGCTCCCCGCGCCGGCACCTGCGCCCCGCTCCTCGACGGAGCCACTGACCGCGGACCTGCGCCGGCGCCCCTCCCCCTCGTAAGCCGCTTTCGGCACGGAGACTTGCGATGCGGGGAATGACGCACCGCCGATCGGAAGGCTACTGCGGGGCGGCCTCCCTCAAGGGCGGCGCAGGGGCCGCCACCGTCGACCGCGACGCGCCCAACCGGCAGAGTTGAGATCAAGGGTCATCTCAGTGAGGGAGAGGGGAGGTGACTACCAGTAGCGCTCGGCGTGGATCTGGCCGGGCTCACCCTTCTCGGCTGACTTGAAGCCCTCGGCGACGAGCATCGCGGTGACCTCGTCGATCATGGCGGGGGCGCCGCAGAGCAGGACGTCGCTGTTCTCCGGCGTCGGCGGGAAGCCCCAGCGCTCGGCGAGGCGCCCCCGGCGCCAGAGCTCCTGCACGTGGCCGGTCTCCCCACCCCACGGCACCGGCTCCTCCGAAGGGCGGCTCACCGTCGGGAGCCAGGTGAACCGGGGCGAGAGGCGCTGCATCGTCGTTAGCTCGGCCGAGTAGGCGATGTCCCATGAGTGGCGCGCGCCGACGATGGCGGCGTAGCGCCGCTCCCCGGGCGATGCGAGGTGGGTCCGGAGCATCGACATGTACGGGGCGAGGCCGGTGCCGGTGGCGATCATGACGACGTGACGATCCGGGCCGACGTCACGCAGCGTGAACAGGCCGGTCGGCTTGTTGCTGAGCCAGAGCCGGTCGCCCGGCTGCAGGGCGAAGAGGCGCGGCGTCAGCTCGCCGGAGCGGACGAGCGTCACGTAGAACTCCAGCTCGCCGTTCGCCAGCGGCGACGAGGCGATGGAGTAGGCGCGGCGGATCAGCTTGGCGGGGTCCTTCGGCGGCGGCTCCGGATCCGAGAGCGCGATGCGGGGCGCCCCGGCCGGCAGGCCGAGGACCACGAACTGGCCCGCCTTGAACTCCGGGAGCGTCCAGCCGACCGGCGCGACCCGCATGATCACCAGGCCGCTGGCCGCTTCGATCCGGTGCGTGACGACGGCGTTGAGGTCGGGCATGGCGTGGGCTCGCCTGTGGGAGCCGGCGAGCCTGCGGATCGTGGCACGCGGCGCTGCGGCCCCGCAAGGCATCGGGCGGGGCGCAGCGCGGTGTGGGGCAGGGGGTGCCTTACTGCGCGACCCAGCCCCCGTCCACGGGCATCGGCACGCCGGTCACGAACGACGCGTCGTCCGTGCAGAGCCAGACGACCGCCTTCGCGATCTCCTCCGGCTTGCCGAGCCTGCCCACGGGCTCGCCCGCCATGAAGGGGGCCTCGCCCTCCGGGGTGCCGCCGGTGAGCCGATCGACCATCGGCGTCTTGATGACGCCGGGGCAGACGGCGTTAACGCGGATGTTCAGCTTGGCGTACTCGAGCGCCGCGCCCCGCGTGAGCTGGACGACGCCGCCCTTGCTCGCGTTGTACGCCGGCAGGCCGGCGAAGCCCACGAGCCCGGCGACCGACGCGGTGTTGACGATGGCGCCGCCGCCCTGCTTCAGCATCTGGGGGAGCTCGTACTTCATGCAGAGCCAGACCCCCTTCAGGTTGATGGCGATCGTCCGGTCCCAGTTCTCCTCGGAGCACTCCGCGGTGGTGGCCTGCTTCCCCTCGATCCCGGCGTTGTTGTGGGCGCAGTCGATCCGGCCGAAGGCGGCCACGACGTCCTTGACCAGCTTCTCCACGTCGGCCGCCTTCGAGACGTCGCACCGGAAGAACTTCGCGGCGCCGCCCGCCTGCTGGATCAGCGAGACGGTCTCGTTGCCGGCACCCTCGGTGACGTCGACGACCGCCACCGTGGCGCCCTCCCGGGCGAACGCGAGGGCGCTCTGCCTCCCGATGCCGGACGCGGCCCCCGTCACGAGCGCTACCCTCTTCTCCAGTCTACCGGTCATGGCTGCTCCTTTCCTCCGAGGTCACTCGGCGGGAGCTGAACGTCACTGGCGCCCCGGAGGTACACCCAACGTTACGACCGCCCCCGCTTCGGCGTCAGACCCCGAGGAGTGCGACCACCCCATCTGGAATCCTCCGTAACACGCAAGGTCACATCCTTCCGTGGCGTCGGACGCGGCGAGGCCCCGGTCGCTCGCGCGGCCGGGGCCTCCGTGAATCGAACGGCTGGAGCCGGGACTACTTCAGCGTCGCGACGAGGTCCTTAACGGCCTTGACGGACTTGTCCATCATCGCCTGCTCCTCCGCGTTGAGCTTCAGCTGGAGGACCTTCTCGGCGCCGCCCGCGCCGATCACGACCGGCACGCCGACGTAGAGCCCCTGGACGCCGAACTCGCCGTTCAGGTAGACGCAGGTCGGGAGGACCCGCTTCGAGTCCTTGAGGAACGCCTCCGCCATCGCGATGGCGGACGACGCGGGCGAGTAGAAGGCGCTGCCCGTCTTGAGGAGGGCGACGACCTCACCGCCGGCGCCGCGGGTCCGCTTGACCATGGCGTCCATGACTTCCTTCGCCTTGGCCGCGCCGTGCTTCTGCTCCAGCAGCTCCATGACCGGGACGCCGCAGACCGAGGTGTAGCGGACGAGCGGGACCATGTCGTCGCCGTGGCCACCCAGCGTGACCGCGGAGACGTCCTTGACGGAGACGCCGAGCTCCCAGGCGATGAAGGCCTTGAAGCGGGCCGAGTCGAGCACGCCGGCCTGGCCGACGACGCGGGCGTGCGGGAACCCGGTGATGCGCTGGCAGAGGGTCACCATCGCGTCGAGCGGGTTGGAGATCACGATGACGAAGGCGTTCGGGGCGTACTGCTTGATGCCCTCCGCGACGCTCGTCATGATCTTCGAGTTGGTGGCGATGAGGTCGTCACGGCTCATGCCCGGCTTGCGGGGCAGGCCGGCGGTGACGATGACGACGTTCGCGCCCTTGATGTCCTCGTAGGTGTTGGTGCCCTTGAGGTCGACGTCGAAGCCGTCGACCGGCGACGCCTCGGCGATGTCGAGGCACTTGCCCTGGGGCAGCCCCTCGACGATGTCGAAGAGGACAACGTCGCCGAGCTCACGGAGCGCCGCCAGCTGCGCCAGCACGCCACCGATCTGCCCGCCGCCAATCAATGCAATCTTCGCTCTAGCCATTTTCTCTCCTGAGTTTGGGTCTAGTCGGGTTGCACCGCGTCATGCGATGGCGTCGATGATCGCGTTCAACGTCGCGCTCGGACGCATCGCCTTCGTCGTCTTCTCGTCATCCGGCTGGTAGTAGCCGCCCAGGTCCTGCGGCTTCCCCTGAGCAGCGATCAGCTCTGCATCGATCTTCGCCGCGTTCTCACCAAGCTGCTTCGCGATCTTCGCGAACTTCGCCTGGAGATCCTTGTCGCTCGACTGCGCGGCGAGCGCCTCGGCCCAGTAGAGGGCGAGGTAGAAGTGGCTGCCGCGGTTGTCGATCTGCCCCACCTTGCGGGCCGGGGACTTGTTGTTGTCGAGGAACTTGCCGATGGCCACGTCGAGCGTCTCGGCGAGGACCTTCGCCTTCTCGTTCCCCTTCGTGGCGCCGATGAACTCGAGCGAGGCGCCGAGGGCGGAGAACTCACCGAGCGAGTCCCAGCGGAGGTACCCCTCCTTCACGAACTGCTGGACGTGCTTGGGGGCCGAGCCGCCCGCGCCCGTCTCGAAGAGCCCGCCACCGGCGAGCAGGGGGACGATCGAGAGCATCTTGGCGCTGGTGCCGATCTCGAGGATCGGGAACAGGTCGGTCAGGTAGTCGCGGAGGGCGTTGCCGGTGACCGAGATGGTGTCCTTCCCCTCGCGGCAGCGCGTGAGGGTCGCGCGCATCGCCTCGACCGGGGCGAGGATCTTGAGGTCGAGCCCCTTGGTGTCGTGGTCCTTGAGGTACTTCTCGACCTTGGCGATCACCTGCGCGTCGTGCGCGCGGTCCTTGTCGAGCCAGAAGATGGCCGGCCAGCCGGTCGCGCGGGCGCGGGTGACGGCGAGCTTGACCCAGTCCTTGATCGCCTCGTCCTTCGCCTGGCACATCCGGAAGATGTCGCCCTCCTCCACCTTCTGCTGGAGGAGCGTGGCGCCGGCGCCGTCGACGACGCGGATCGTCCCGGCCCCGGTGGCGATGAAGGTCTTGTCGTGCGAGCCGTACTCCTCCGCCTGCTGCGCCATCAGGCCGACGTTCGGGACGCTCCCCATCGTCGCCGGGTTGAGCGCGCCGAACTCCCGGCAGTTGTCCATGCACTCACGGTAGATCGTCGCGTAGCAGCGATCCGGGATGACCGCCTTGCACTCGTGGAGCTTGCCGTCGGTGCCCCACATCCCGCCGGACTCGCGGACGACGACCGGCATCGACGCGTCGATGATGACGTCGTTCGGCGCGTGGAGGTTGGTGATCCCCTTGTCCGAGTCGACCATCGCGAGCGCCGGGCGCTGCGCGTAGGTGGCCTTGATGTCGGCCTCGATCTCGGCCTTCTTGTCCGCCGGGAGCGCCTCGATCTTCTTGTAGAGCTCGCCGAGCC
Source organism: Anaeromyxobacteraceae bacterium (assembly GCA_049696175.1). Classification (GTDB taxonomy): domain Bacteria; phylum Myxococcota; class Myxococcia; order Myxococcales; family Anaeromyxobacteraceae; genus DATIVK01. The sequence goes on along the minus strand of JBAVTL010000374.1, from coordinate 4,934 downwards.
CGAGGTTCGGGTTGACGCCCGCCTGCTTCAGCGCGGCCGCGTGCTTCTCGAAGACGTCCTTGAAGAAGACCGTGACGAAGTGGCCGAACATGACGGGGTCGGAGACCTTCATCATGGTGGCCTTGAGGTGGACCGAGAACAGCACGCCCTTGTTCTTGGCGTCCTCGATCTGCTCCCCGATGAACTTGCGGAGCGCCTTCACGTTCATGTGCGTCGAGTCGATGATCTCGCCGTCCTTGAGCGGGGCGTCCTTCTTGAGGACGGTCACCTTGCCGGCGGCATCGACGTACTCGATCCGGTAGGTGGTCGCCTTCGGGATCGTGAGGGACGTCTCGTTGCCGTAGAAGTCATCGGCGGTCATGTGCGAGACGTGCGCCTTGTTCTCCTTGGTCCAGGCGCCGAGCTTGTGCGGGTTCTTCCTGGAGAAGTTCTTCACCGCGGGGGGCGAGCGGCGGTCGGAGTTGCCCTCGCGGAGGACCGGGTTCACGGCGCTGCCGAGGCACTTCGCGTACCGGGCCTGGATCGCCTTCTCGGCCTCGTCCTTCGGGCTCTCGGGGTAGCTCGGGACGTCGTACCCGTGCGCCTGCAGCTCCTTGATGGCGTCCTTGAGCTGGGGGAGGGAGGCGCTGACGTTCGGGAGCTTGATGATGTTGGCGTCCGGCGTCTTCGCGAGCTCGCCGAGCTGGCCGAGGTAGTCCGCGACCTTCTGCTCAGGCTTCAGCTTCTCCGGGAAGTTGGCGAGGATCCGGCCGGCGACGGAGATGTCGCGCGTCTCGACCTCGACGCCGGTCCCCTTCGTGAACGCCTTGACGATCGGGAGCAGTGAGTACGTCGCCAGCGCGGGCGCTTCATCGATCTTGGTCCAGATGATCTTCGACGTCTTGGTCGTCATGTGTCCTCCGTTGGTTTCCTGAGAAGTTCGCGGTCGGGAACCTTCACGACTTCGAAGGCGATGCCTCTCTCCCGTGCCGGTTGCGGTGGGCGGCGGGGAGATGAGGCTCTGGCACTCGCCCTGGGCGGGCATTCCTCTGTGTGGGCCGTTCCCGGGTAACTTGTGGAAGGTGCCTACAAACCAAATGTTGCCGGTGCTGTCCAGCGGATCACGCGGGTGCTGGCGGGGTGCGCGTATTAGGCGCATGGTTCGGCTTCACGGACAGGCGATGTCACCGACCGGTGGAGTCCACGAAGGGCGCCGCAGCGCCCGCGCTCGGCACCGCGCGGCGATCAGCCCCGGAGCCCCGGCGCCTCGCGACCGGTCCGCGCGACGTACTCCTTGTAGCCGCCGCCGTAGGGATGGATCCCCTCGGGCGTCAGCTCCAGCACGCGGTTGGAGAGCGCGCCGAGGAAGCGGCGGTCGTGTGAGACGAAGAGCATCGTCCCCTGGTAGCTCGTGAGCGCCTTGACCAGCATCTCGCGCGTCGTCGCGTCGAGGTGGTTGGTCGGCTCGTCGAGCACCAGGAAGTTGGGCGGGTCGAAGAGGAGCTGCGCCAGCACCAGCCGGGCCTTCTCTCCGCCGGAGAGGACGCGGCACCTCTTCTCGATCTCCTCGCCGGAGAAGCCGAAGCAGCCGGCCAGCGACCGGAGCGAGCCGATCGAGGCGCGCGGGAAGGAGTCCGCCAGCGTGTCCCAGACCGTCTTGTCGGGCGAGAGGAGCTCCATCGCGTGCTGCGCGAAGTAGCCCATCTTGACGCTCCCGCCCACGACGACCGCGCCTGAGTCCGGCGAGCTCTCGCCCGCCACCATCTTGAGGAGGGTCGACTTGCCGGCGCCGTTCACGCCGAGGACGCACCAGCGCTCGCCGCGCCGGACGAGGAAGTCGAGCCCGTCGTAGATCTTCCGCGACCCGTAGGCCTTCATCACGCCGGTGAGCTTCGCGACGTCCTCGCCCGAGCGCGGCGCGTCGCGGAACTCGAAGACGACGGTCTTGCGCCGCTTGGGCGGCTCCACCTTCTCGATCTTGTCGAGCTTCTTCACGCGCGACTGGACCTGCGCGGCGTGCGAGGCGCGCGCCTTGAACCGCTCGATGAAGGCCAGCTCCTTCTTCAGCGTCGCCTGCTGCCGGTCGTAGGCCGCCTGCTGGTGCTCGTCGGCGATCGCCCGCTCGCGCTCGTAGAAGTCGTAGTCGCCGGAGTAGGTGTTCAGCTCGCCGCCGTCGATCTCGATGATCTTCGTGACGATCCGGTTCATGAACTCGCGGTCGTGCGAGGTCATGAGGATCGCCCCCGCGTACCCCTGGAGGAAGTGCTCCAGCCAGATCAGCGACTCGAGGTCGAGGTGGTTGGTCGGCTCGTCGAGCAGCATCGCGTCGGGCCGCATGAGGAGGATGCGTGCGAGCGCCACGCGCATCTTCCAGCCGCCGGAGAGCGCGCCGACGTCGCCGTCCATCATCTCGGTGGAGAACCCGAGGCCGGCCAGGATCTCCCGCGCCCGTGACTCCAGCGCGTAGCCGCCCAGCTCGTCGAAGCGCGCCTGCACTAGCCCGAACCGCTCCACGAGGTCGTCCATCTCGTCGGCGCGCCCGGGATCCGCGAGGGCGTGCTCCAGGTCGTGCAGCTCCGCCGCCACCGTCGAGACCGGCCCGGCCCCGTCCATCGTCTCGGACAGGGCGCTGCGCCCCTGCATCTCGCCGACGTCCTGGCTGAAGTGGCCGACGGTGAAGCCCCGGTCGATCGAGACCTGCCCCTCGTCCGGCGTCTCCTCGCGCATGACGAGCCGGAAGAGCGTGGACTTGCCGGCGCCGTTGGGGCCGACGAGGCCGACCTTCTCGCCGCGGTTCAAGACGGCGGAGGCCTCTACGAAGAGGATCTGGTTTCCGTGCTGCTGGGAGATGGAGTCGAAGCGGATCAAGGCGGGCGCTACCTACCACGCGACGCCACCGCGACTCCACCCTCTCCGTGTGCCCTACTTCTTCCTGCCGAGCTGGGTCGTCAGGTCCTTGTTCTTCTGCGTGTAGCGGGCGACCTCGCCGTTGAGGAACTCGTTCTCGCCGCGCAGATCCTCGGCCTCCTCGGCGAGCCGGTCCAGGTCGAGCCGCATCTTGGCCACCTCCTCGGGCGGAGGCCCCTGGTACGACGCCTTACCGGGGCCGCGCTCCAGCTCCTGGACCCGCTTCTTGAGCGTAAGCTCGGACCGCGCGCGCTGCTCCAGGTTGCGCTCCAGCTCGACCATCGAGGCCTTGAGCCGCGCGACCTCACCGAGCTGACGGCGCTCGCCCTCCGCCGCCTCGGACAGGACCGCGCGCCGCCGCTCGTCTGCCTCGGCACGGACCCGGTCCGCCTCGGCGGTCCTGGCGGCGAGCGCGTGCTCGGTGTCCGAGACCTTCTTGCGGGCCCCCCCCAGCTCCGACTCCATACGGGCGAGCTGCGCCTGCAGCTTCCCGGTCTCGACGGCCAGCTGCTCCTGGAGCCGCGCGCGGTCGGCCGCGCCCGCCTGCGCCTGCCGCGACGACGCCTCGAGCGCCACGGTCCGCTGCTGGATGAGCTCCTTGGCCTGCGCCATCTCGCGCCGCAGCCGGATCGCCTCCTCGGCGAGGGGCTCCAGCTGGCGGAGCCGGTCGATCTCTCCCTGCAGCCGGTCCAGCCGCTCGTGCGCCGCCTGGAGGTCGGTGCCGAGCCGGTCGCCCTCGGCGACGGCCTCGGAGGCCCGGCGCTCTGCGTCGGCGAGCGCGTCCTCGACCTTGGCGAGCTCGCCGCGCGTCCCATCCAGGTCGGCTCGCTCGGTCTCCAGCGCCGCGTCCAGCTCGGCGATCCGCTGCTCACCCGCCTCGTGCTCCGCCTGGCTGGCCTGCAGCGCCTGCTCGAACTCGGCCAGCTGATCGGCGGTGGCCTTCGTCTCGTCGCGGGAGGCCGCGAGGTCGCCCTCCAGCTCCTCGCCCCTCACGCGCGCGTCGGCCAGCTCGGCCGCCACCGCCTGCGCGCGGGCCTCCGACTCGTCGAGGAGCCCTTGCATCTCTCGCGCGTGCTCGTCCGCGGCGGCCCTCGCGTCCTCGGCCTGGGCCTGCTCCGCCTCCAGCCGCGCCAGCAGCTCCTTCCCCTGGGCGAAGGCGTCGTCGCGCTCGGCGGTGATCGCCTGGAGCTGTTCGTCGAGCGCCTCCCTCTCGGCCGCCGCGTCGGCCCGCTCGGCGGCGCGCTGCGCCTCGAGCTCGCCGACCTGCGCCTGGTGCGCCTCCTCCAGCTCGGTCCGCTCCTTTTCGTGATGGGCGCGGTCGTCCTCGCCCTGCGCCTCTAGCTCGGCGATGCGGGAGAGGTGGGCCGCCTCCAGCTCGGCCCGCTCCGCGGCGTGCTGGGCGCGGTCGTCCTCGGCCTGCGCCTCGAGCTCTGCTACGCGAGACAGGTGGGCCGCCTCCAGCTCGGCCCGCTCGGCCTCGACGCGGGCGCGATCGTCGGCGCGGTCGCCCTCCAGCGCGGCGACGGCGCGCGCGTGCGACTCCCCGTCCTCGGCGAGCTGTGACTCGAGCCGGGCGCGCTGCTCCTCGGACTGGGCGATCCGCTGCGCCCAGCTCGCCTCGGCGGCCTCCTGCTGCTGCATCGTCTCGTTCAGGACGTCGGAGAGCGACTGGCGGGTCGACTCGCTCTGGACGAGCTGCGCCTCCAGCTCTCCGACCCGTGCGTCCTTGCGCTCGCCGGCCGCGAACGTCTCGTCGAGCTGCCCCTCCAGCGCCGCGATCCTCTCGCGCGCCTGCTGCAGCTCCTCGCCGAGGGCGTCGATCTCCGCCGTCATCGCGGAGCTCTGCGCGCTGGCGGCAGCGAAGGCGTCGCGCACCTTGCCGAGGAAGGTGTCCCGCGCGCGGAGCCGATCTCGGAAGTACTCCAGCTTCTCGTCGGGAGAGCCCTTGGGCGGCGCGGGATCCCGCGGCCACTCGTTCATCACCTCGCTCGGATCCCCGGCGGGGATCTGAACCCGGAGCCGGGCGGCCGACGGGGGAGGGCGCGGCG
>JBAVTL010000373.1:0-1522 GCA_049696175.1 Anaeromyxobacteraceae bacterium | reverse complement strand
GCTCCACGCCCAGCGTCGCGGCCGCGCGCTGGAGCTTCTCCTCGCGCGTCGCCCGCCCGTCCTTGAAGTGGAAGGCGAACGCCCGCCACCTCGCGTCGGGGAACGTGTCGCGCGTCACCGCCGAGTAGAAGACGTCGTCGGCGGCGATCAGGAACGCGACCTCGGGGACCGAGACCTTCTCGCGAGGGACCACCACGCCGAGAGTGTCCAGCGTCGAGGTCCCGATCTTCCGGAGGGCGGCGGCGACCCTCGGCCAGTCGCGCTCGACGAGCGACGCGCTCACCTGCGCGGGCAGCGCCACGGCGCAACCGGCCGCCTCGATCGTCCGCCCGTCGGACAGCTCGACCGCGAAGCCGTCGCCCGCCCGCCGCAGCGCGCGGGCCTCGACGCCGCTCAGGACCTGGATCCCCGGCATCGCGGCGACCGCCTCGCAGAGCGTCTGGAGCCCGCCCTGGAGCCCGAAGCTCCTGGGGACGTCCTTCCGGCGAGGCCGCTTCTTGAAGAGCGAGCCCGGCCCCTCCACGGGGAACTCGTCGGCGCACTGCGAGGGGACCGCGGCGAGGAAGGGCGAGAGGACGTTCCGGAAGTTCCGGGGGCCGACGAGCCCTCCGAAGTAGCCCTCGACCGTCTTCCCCGCCTTGCCGCCCAGGAGGCCGGCGGGCAGGTGGATCGCGGCCTCGAGCCAGCTCAACTGGCCGAGGATCTTCGGGGGGCTCAACCAGCTCCACCGGCCGCCCCGTCCCAGGCCAAAGCGGCCCCGGGCCGGCCCGCGCTCCAGGAGCTTCCCGAGCAGCCCCGTCGCCTCGGCGATCTCCAGCAGCCCCCCGTAGCTGTTGTAGGTGGTGTGCGCGCCCAGCTCGAACCAGTAGCCGTCGGCGAGCCGGTGGGAGTGGAGGCAGCCGCCCACCCGGCCGGCCTCGCGCTCGATCACGAGCACCTCCTGCCCGGCCTTCGCCGCGCGGAAGGCGAACGAGAGACCGCTCACCCCCGCGCCCAATACGATGACGTCCGGTCGTTCCATCCCTGGCTCTCGCTCCTGCGGCACCCCCGGCGGCGCGACAGGGCACCGCGGGTGGGAGACAGAGCGTCGCACCTTTCGCAGCGTCGTCCAAGCCGTCTTGTGACCGCAGGTCACCCGAGGGCGCTGGAAGGACGCCGACGGGTGGGCTAAGAAGATCGACATGCCAATCCAGATCGGCTTCCTCGGCCTCGGGACCATGGGTACCGCGATGGCCAACAACATCCGCAAGACCGGCCTCGGCCTCACGGTCTGGAATCGGACCCCGGCGCGCGCGCAGCCGTTCGCCGCCAAGGGAGCGCGCGTGGCGAAGTCGCCGCGCGAGTGCGCCGAGGGGCGCGATCTCGTCGTCACCTGCGTCTCGGACGAGCGGGCGCTCGACGCGATCCTGGAGGGCCCGAACGGCGTCCTCGCGGGGCTGAGGCAGGGCGACGTGCTCGTGGACATGTCCACCTCGGGGACCCGCGCCGCCCGGTCCGTCGCCCAGCGCGTCGCGAAGCGCGG
>JBAVTL010000372.1:0-3735 GCA_049696175.1 Anaeromyxobacteraceae bacterium | reverse complement strand
CTCCCAGCCGGTACGGTGCCCTGCCGCCGATGGAGCCACGCGCCACGCCGCCGGCCAGCCGACCCGCGAGGACCACGTGGCGGGTGGCCGGGACGCGGTGGAAGCCCGCGAGGACCCCGCGTGCACGGGCCGTCGAGTAGTCGCTGCCGAGCGCCGGATCGGCCAGCTGGAGGTCTGCGAGGGCGAGCGCTCCCTCCTCGCTGGAGATCGAGCGGACGTAGCGGCGGGCGTCGCTCCAGGCGACGGTGAGCGTCGCCGCCGAGAGGAAGCCGTCGCGGAACGCGAGGTATGGCGGGACGAGGCTCGAGGGCGGGACCGCCGCGTCGATCGACCGGAACCGGGTCCCGATCCAGCCTGCTCGGGCCGAGAGACCGCTCGCGACCCGCGTGAAGGTGAAGGTGGCGCCCGGCGCGATCGGCGTCCACTCCTCCTCGAAGCGCCACGGCATGCCCGGCGAGACGTCTATGGTGCGCGCGGACCACGCGTCGATGAAGGGCCAGGACCACCCACCCTGGTACGAGGCGAAGTAGCCGAGCCGCTCAGCCTCCTGCGAGTACCAGCCCTCCAGGCTCCAGGCGTGGCGGCCGAGGACGTCGACGCCGCCCGTGATGATCCCCCAGGTCCGCCCCATCGCGTCGGCTCCGACCAGCGGGAACCACCAGCGCGGGTAGAGGGTGGAGAGCGGTGAGTAGGGTCGGGACGGGATCGTCGGCGCCTCGGGGGGAGGCTCGAAGGCCGGCGCCGCGGGAGCGGGAGCGGGATCCAACCATGCGGAGGGGTCGAGCGGGATGCGCGCGAGGTCGTAGCCCGCTCGGGAGTAGCCGACGAAGGCGAGCGTCTTCCCGTCAGGCGACGGCTCCGGCTGCAGCGCGCCCGTCTCGACGTTGGTCACCTGCCTGATCGCGCCGTCCTCCCCGCGCGCGTAGAGGTTGAAGATCCCCCCCCGGTCCGAGGCGAAGAAGAGCCAGCGGCCGTCGGGTGACCATGCGGGGTCGAGGTCGAGCGCGTCGTCGTCCGTGAGGCGTGTGACCTGGCCGTCGGCGAGGAGGGCGAGATCGCGCCGTCCTCCTTCGTGCAGCTCGAAGGCGATGCGGGCGCCGTCGGGCGAGAGGCGGGGGGCGTAGAGCTGCGCTCCGGGGCGCGCGAGGAGGGTCTCGTAGGGACCACCCTCGAGCCTGCGCCGCCGCAGCTCCATCTCGCCGCCCGCGGTCCGCGCGACGTAGACGACGACGTCGCCGCCGGGGAGGACGTCGGGGTCGGTCGCCCGCTCGCCGTCGGTGATCCGCCGGCGCCTGCCGCTGACGAGATCGACGCTCCAGAGATCCTCGTAGTAGCGGAACTCCCTCCACACCTCGCCGATGGAGACGATCGCCTCGGTCGGGGAGCGGAGCGCGAAGGCGCCGGTGACGTCGACGGGGATCGCGAGCCCCAGGTCGGCTCCCTCGGGGGTCGCGCGCCGGACGCCGGAGCGCTCGTCGAGCGAGTGGTCGAGCCACGCCAGGAAGGCACCGTCCGGGGACCAGCGCGGGTTCTCGAGCTGAGCGCCGCGGCGCGTGAGCTGGGTCGCTGCGGTGACGGGGCGCTTATGGACCTCGTCGAGCTGACGCCCGTAGCGCGCGGCCAGCTCGACGCGGAGGTCCGCCCACAGCGTGGTGAGGTCCTTGCCGAACGCCTCGCGGGCGGGTCCGCTCGGCGCCCACGGCCAGATCCGTGAGCCCTGCGCTGCGGCGAAGCGGGCGATCGCCGCGTCCCCGTACCGCAGCTGCAGCGACTGCATCATCTTCCCGCCGAGCAGGTACGGGACGTCGCCAGTGGGCCAGTCGAGGGACGGGTGCGTGGCGGCGTTGAGCGTCGGGAAGCCGGCGCCCTGCGTCACGAGGGCCCGGGCGTACATGTCGTAGAGCGCGTTCGCGTTGCGGCCAGCACCCGGGTCACTGGCCGCCTCGTGAAGGACGGCCAGCCCTTCGATCGCCCAGGGCGGCAGCGCGCCGTTGGGGAACCAGAAGCGCTTCCCGAAGATCGCGTTGAAGGCGCCCGGGACGCCGCCCACGTTGTCGAGGTGTAGGATGTGGACGTACTCGTGGTCCACGAGCGACTGGATCCAGTCGCGGTAGTCGTTCAGCTCGGATCGCCCCGACGGCGCCACGGCGAAGAGCCGGATGGTGTCGTAGAGCATCGGGGTGGCCATCCCGTTTGCCATGTCCTGATCGTCCGAGAGGACGACCTGGGTCCGCTCGGACGGCGCGAACCGGAGGATCGGCACGAGGCGCGTGTGCGCCCGCTCGGCCGCGCGCGCGACCCGCTGCGCGAGCGCCTCCTCGCCCTGGTGGTAGTGAACCTGGAAGTGCTCGGTGTCGATGGTCCACCAGCGGTAGGACGGATCGTACGGCTGGCCGGCGGCGAGGGCGGGGAGGGCGAGCGCGGCGGCGAGGAGGAGAGGGCGCACGGGCGCGATCCTACTCTGTCGGATATGCTCTGGATGCAGCGATGGAGGAAGACGTGCAGGAAGACTCAGGCGGCCACGACCACGACCACGGGCACGATCGCGCCCACCCACATGCCCACCGCCACGGCCACCTCCCCGTGGGCGGTGATCGCGCCGGCGCAGCGAGCCGCAGCCGCCGGCGGCTCGCGCTCTCCCTCGTGTGCACCGGCGGCATCATGGTGGCCGAGGCGGTCGGTGGCATGGTGTCGGGCTCGCTCGCCCTGCTCTCCGACGCGGGGCACATGCTCACCGATACCGGCGCGCTGGCGATGGCGCTCGTCGCCGCCGTCCTGGCGAGCCGGCCCGCCGACGACCGGCGGACCTACGGCTACCGCCGCGCCGAGGTCCTCGGGGCGCAGCTCAACGTCGCCGTGCTGCTGGGGCTGGCTGTCTGGGTCGCGTGGGAAGCGTTCCATCGGCTCGGTGCACCCCAGGGGCCGATCAACCTCCCCGTCATGGCGGGGGTAGGCGCGATCGGGCTCGCTGGCAACGTGGCCATCCTCTTCTGGCTGCACGACGAGCACGGCGTCAACGCGCGCACCGCCTTCCTCCACGTCCTCTCCGACGCGGTCTCCTCGGTCGCGGTCCTCGTCGCGGCCGCGGTCATGGCGCTGAAGCCGTCGCTGACATGGGTAGACCCGGGGCTCTCGCTGCTCATCGTGGTCCTGATCCTGTTCGGCGCGTCCCGGATCGCCCTGGAGATCACGCACATCCTGATGGAGTCCGTGCCGAGCCACCTGGACGTGGGCGCCGTCGGCGGCGCGATGCAGGCGGCGACGGGGGTCTGCGCGATCCACGATCTCCACATCTGGACCATCGCGAGCGGCCTGTACGCGCTCTCGGCTCACGTCGTGGTGGCTGGCGTCGACATCGGCCGCAACGACGAGATCCTGGACGACGTGAAGCGGATCCTCCAGGAGCGCTTCGGCATCGACCACGCGACGATCCAGATCGAGACGGCGAGCTACGGCCACGCGAACGAGCGGCACGATCATTAGGCGCCGCCACTGCATGGTATAGAAAGGATCCGTGGGCCCGAAGATCCTCGCGTTCCGCACCGCCGTAGTCGTCGACCGGCTGAGGCCGTGGAACGAGTCCTGTCCGCTCTCCCCGTGCGACCTGCTGCGGGCGCCGGTGGCGAGGCGCTGCGTGCTCCCCATCGTGCGCGCGCCGATCGTCGGCGTCGCGCTGGGCGCCCTGGTCGCCGCGAGAGAGGCCGACGCCGCGATCGGCCTCGCGCTGCCACCGGG
>JBAVTL010000371.1:0-6057 GCA_049696175.1 Anaeromyxobacteraceae bacterium | reverse complement strand
GGCGACGGCGACGGCGAGCTTCCGTGCGGCGGCGCGAGAGGGGATCAAAGGAGGTTGTCGAGCGCGTACCCGAGGGACGCGTTGAAGGCGCCGATCGGCGTGTCGAACCGGAGCGCGAGATCGCCTGAGAGGGGGAAGGTCGAGAACGGCGTCCGACGTCCACCGAGCTCGGCGGACGACCAGACGGCCCGCGCGCCGATGGCGAGGTAGGCGCGCTGGATGAACCGGCCGTGGATCCGGAGCGGGACCGCCCACTCCAGCCCTCCCATCGCCGCGAAGGCGTCGTACCTGGAGTCGGTGGAGAAGTTGAGCTCGAGCGCGCGTCCAAGCGCGGGCCCCACCGCGAAGTAGGAGAGGTCGGCGGCGTAGAAGCGGTCGAAGAACGGCGCGTCTCCCTGCACCGCGCCCACCTGGAGCTGCAGCCGGAGCGGCAGGCCGAGCAGCCCGAACGCCGACTCGGCCTGGACCCAGTAGCGGCTGAACTCGTAGTCGGAGCCGAAGAGGCGCGAGGAGAAGGCGACCTGGGCCGCGAGCTTCAGCCCGTCCCTGGGCAGGAAGAAGTCGTTCCGGCTGTCGTGCTCCCAGGAGAAGACCAGCGCCGAGCCCCACGAGTCCCCGAGGAGGATCGGCGGCGGCGCGAACGCGGCGCCGGCGGTCGCGGCCACCCGCTCGGCGAAGACCCGGTCCAGCCGCCAGCTCGCGAGGACCCGGTCGAACGCGCTCGTGCGCAGGCCCAGCGTCAGCTCCCCGCCGGTCCTCCGGTAGCGGATGCGCGGCGCGTCGGCGAAGTCGTCGGTGAACGGATCGCACCCGGGCCGCTCGCACGCGAGCTCCTCCCCACGCATCGCCCAGGCGTTGGCGCCGGCGACGAGGCGGCCCAGATCGGGGATGGGCAGGTCGGGCGCGAAGAAGGACCCTCGCAGCGCGAACCGATCGGGGTCGGAGGGGCGGCCGAGCGGCGCGCCGCCGTAGACGAACGCGCCCCCGAGCGCGAAGCCGCGCCCGAGGAAGTTCTGCTCGGCGATCCCGAGGCCGCCGTAGAGCGGCTGCGGATCGGTCGTCCCCAGGACCAGGTCGGTCACGATGACGGTGTTCCGCTCGACGACCTGGAACACCAGGATCACGAGCCCTTTCGAGCTCCCCTTCTCCACCCGCGCATCGACCTGCGAGAACCAGCCGAGCTGCAGGAGCCGGAGCCGCGAGAGGAGCACGTCCCGGTCGTCGAGCACGTCCCCCGCACGGACGAGGAGGTGGCGCCGGACCGCGCTGCTCCGGGCCTTCTGCAGTCCGCGGAGCACGACCTCCTCGACGACGTAGCCGCGGACCTCCTCCTCCGCCGGCGCCGCGACCGGTGCGGCGTCGTCGGAAGCCGGGGCGGGCGTTGCAGCGAGCTCGGGCTCGGGCGCGATCGTCGAGGTCGCCGGCGCGGAGGCGGCGCCTCCGCCGGGGTCGGGCGCGATCGCGAGGGACGTGAGCGCAAGGAGGAGGGCGAACATCGGAGGACATCGTAATCTGGTTCTGCGGTGCCCGCGAGGGGCGGATCGCCGAGGGCGGCTCACTGGCCGTCATTCCGCGGTAGGGTGGGTTCGGAGACGACTGCGATGGCGATCAAGGCGAAGCCGAGCCGGGCTCGGAAGGTGGCAGGAGCGAAGCGCCCGGCCGCGAAGAAGCAGGGCGCCAAGGCCCGGACGAAGGCTCCGGCGAAGGCCCGCACCAGGGCCGGCGCGAAGGCTCCGGCGAAGGCGAAGGCGAAGGCGACCAAGCCGGCGGCCGGAAAGGGCTCGAAGCCACGCGCCCCGAAGCGCGCGGCCGTGAAGCCGGCGGAGCCGGCGGCGAAGTCACTTGCGCCGGACCCCGAGGGGTTCTTCGTCGCCCGGATCCGTGGCGAGGAGGAGGTGCGCCACGCGCCACACCCAATGACCGAGCCGCCCTCCGAGGGGGCTGCGCGCTGGATCGAGCCGTCGAGCGCGCTGGAGGGCTCGCGGCCGGTCCTTCCGCTCTACGACGAGAAGCTGGGCGAGCTGCCGTGGGCCTACGGTGACGACGCCTTCATCGCCCTGCCGCGAGATCCCACCACGCTCTTCCTCTACTGGGACCTCTCGGCCGGGGCGGTGCGGTCCGCCTTCGAGGGGCTCGACGGGCCGCGCGCCCAGCTCTGGATCTTCGCGTCCAGGGGGGATGGGTGGGAGCGCGTCCGCACCCTGGACTTCGCGATCGAGTCCCGCTGCCACTACGTGAACGGCCTTCAGCCAGGCTGCGCCTACCGCGCCGAGATCCAGGCGGTCGACCGCCACGGCCTGGCGCGTCGGGTGGGGGAGTCGTCGAACGTCACGGACCTGCCCTCGGTCGGTCCGTCGCCGAGGGTGGACGATCGGTTCGCCCGCATCCCCTGGGAGCTGCCGCTGCCCAGCCTGCTCGGGCGCGGGCAGGCGGGCGGCCCCTTCTCCGAGGAGCTACGCGCGCTCCTCGCGCGGCTCTCCGACTGGGGACGCTTCACCGACCGGGCCTGGGGCGGCAGCGTCGAAGGCGGCACCCGGCCTTCCTCCCCGGAGGTCGCGCCCTCCTTCATCCCCGACGACTCGTCCCGGCGGGACGAAAGGAAGTAGGACGCGAGGCATGGGCGACGTGCTCGGCTACCTCTCGCTGCACCTCCACGCGCACCTGCCGTTCGTGCGCCACCCGGAGTACGAGGAGTTCCTCGAGGAGGACTGGCTCTACGAGGCGATCTCGGAGACCTACCTCCCGCTCCTCGAGGTCTTCGACCGCGCCACCGACGAGGGGATCCCCTTCAGGATCTCGCTCACCCTGTCGCCGACGCTCGTCGCCATGCTCCGCGACGACCTGCTCATGGGGCGGTACGCGCGCCGGCTCGACAAGCTGGTCGAGCTCGCCGACCGCGAGGTCCACCGGACCCGCAACGACCCGACGTTCCACGGCCTCGCGCTCCACTACCGGCACGAGTTCGGGAGGCTGCGCCACCTCTTCGAGGACCGGTACAAGCGGGACCTCGTCGGCGCCTTCCGCAGGCTGGAGGACGCCGGCCGGCTCGAGCTCGCCACGTGCGGCGCGACGCACGGCTTCCTGCCGCTGCTGCAGGAGTTCCCGGAGGCGATCCGCGCGCAGATCGAGGTCGCCGCCGCGAGCCACCGGCGCCACTTCGGCCGGAGCCCCACCGGGATCTGGCTGCCGGAGTGCGGCTACTTCCCCGGGCTCGATCCGTTCCTGGCCGAGCAGGACATCCGCTGGTTCTTCGTCGACACCCACGGGCTCACCGACGCGACGCCGCGGCCGCGGTACGGCGTCTACGCGCCCGTCTACACGCCCAGCGGCCCCGCCGCCTTCGCGCGCGACCCCGAGTCGTCGATGCAGGTCTGGAGCGCCGAGTCTGGCTACCCGGGCGACCCCGCCTACCGCGAGTTCTACCGGGACGTCGGCTGGGACCTCGACTTGAGCCACGTCCGAGACTTCATCCAGCCCAACGGGCAGCGGAAGAACGTGGGCATCAAGTACTTCCGGATCACAGGGAAGACCCCGCAGAAGGCCCCGTACGATCCGGTGTGGGCGCGCGAGCGGGCGGCCGAGCACGCGGGCAACTTCATGTTCAACCGCGAGCGGCAGATCGAGGGGCTCGCCGCGCGGATGGACGGCGTGAAGCCGATCGTCGTCTCGCCGTACGACGCCGAGCTCTACGGCCACTGGTGGTACGAGGGGCCGGCCTTCATAGACTTCCTCATCCGGAAGGTGGCCTTCGACCAGGAGGTCTTCCGGCTCGCGACGCCCGGCGAGTACCTGAGGGAGAACCCGGAGCAGCAGCTCTGCACGCCGCCGATGTGCTCGTGGGGTGCGGGCGGGTACGCGGGCGTGTGGCTCGACGGCTCGAACGACTGGATCTACCGGCACGTCCACAAGGCGACCGGGCGGATGATCGAGATCGCGCGGGACTACGCGGCGCCGACCCACCTGGAGCGGCGCGCGCTCAACCAGGCCGCGCGCGAGGTGCTCCTGGCGCAGTCCTCCGACTGGGCCTTCATCATGAAGACCGGGACGATGGTCGACTACGCCGTCCGTCGCACCCGGGAGCACGTCCTGAGGTTCACGCGGCTGCACGACCAGGTCCGGTCGGGCCAGATCGACGCCGGCTGGCTGGCGTGGGTCGAGGCCAAGGACAACCTCTTCCCGGAGATCGACTACCGGGTCTACGCGCCGCGCTGATCCCGAGAGCACCCGTCGGAAATGCCCGCTGACCCCCGCGCGTTCCTGCGTTGACGGAGCGGGGCGGTCCGCATAGCCTGCGCCGGCGATTCCCCGCACGATTCCCGACAGATTCCAGACAGATGCCCGACGAGACGACCCCGACGCAGGACGGCCTCGGCGCCACCGAGCGCGAGATCCTGGCGCAGCGACTGAAGAAGGCCGAGGCGCTGCGCGCGCTCGGCGTGAACCCGTACGGCAACGGCCTGCGCGCGGCCAACGTCACGACGGATCTCCACGAGCGGTACGGCCAGCAGCAGACCGAGGAGATCGCGACGGACCCCGGCCGCTGGTCGATCGCCGGCCGCGTCCTCGCCAACCGCGCCTTCGGCAAGGCGGCCTTCCTCAAGGTCCGCGACCGCGCCGGCGAGCTCCAGGTCTGGGTGAAGAAGGACAAGGTCGGCGAGAAGGCCTTCGAGGTCTACAAGCTCCTCGACGTCGGCGACGTCGTCGCCGCCGAGGGGCCCGCGACGCGGACCAAGACCGGCGAGCTGACGCTGGAGGCCGCCACCTTCACCATCCTCACCAAGTCGATCCGCCCGCTGCCGGAGAAGTGGCACGGCCTCACCGACGTCGAGCAGCGCTACCGGCAGCGGTACGTCGACCTGCTGGTCACCCCAGGCGTCCGCGAGGTCTTCGTGAAGCGGGCGCGGATCGTCCAGACGATCCGGCGGGTGCTCGACGCGCGCGGGTACCTGGAGGTCGAGACGCCGACGCTCCACAAGCCCGAGGAGGCCGGCGGCGCCGCGGCGCGGCCGTTCGCGACCCACCACAACGCGCTCGACCTGGACCTGAAGCTGCGGATCGCCACCGAGCTGCACCTGAAGCGGCTCGTCGTCGGCGGGTTCGACCGCGTCTACGAGATCGGCCGGATCTGGCGGAACGAGGGGATCGACCGGCGCCACAACCCCGAGTTCACCACGATCGAGTTCTACGAGGCCTACGCCACCCACGAAGACCTGATGCGCCTGACCGAGGAGCTGTTCCACGTCCTCGCGGTCGACGTGACCGGCGCCGCGAAGGTGACGTTCCAGGGGCAGGAGATCGACCTCACGCCGCCGTTCCCTCGCGTCTCGATGATCGAGCTGGCCGCGAAGGCGCTCGGCCTGACGGTCGAGGACGCGCTCTCCGGCAAGGGGCTCCCCGAGGCGCTCGGCCGGCTCTCGGCGAAGGAGAACGAGAAGGGGGACGCCTGGAAGCTGGAGCAGGCGGCCCGCAAGTCGCCGGGCGAGGCGCTGGCCGTCGTGTTCGAGATCTTCGGCGAGCCGCAGCTGCCGAAGGACCGCCCCTGCTTCGTGGTCGACTTCCCCATCGAGGTGAGCCCGCTCTCGCGCCAGCGCGACGCCGATCCACGGCTCGTGGACCGCTTCGAGCTCTTCGCCGGCGGGATGGAGATGGCCAACGCCTTCTCCGAGCTGAACGACCCGGCCGACCAGCGCGCCCGCTTCGAGGCGCAGCTGAAGGCCAAGGCGTCCGGGGACGACGAGGCGATGCCCTTCGACGAGGACTTCGTGCGCGCGCTGGAGGTGGGGATGCCGCCCACGGCGGGGGAGGGGATCGGGATCGATCGCCTCGCGATGCTCCTCACCGACTCCGCGTCGATCCGCGACGTCATCCTCTTCCCGCTGCTCAAGAGCCGGGAGTAGCGGGCTTGGACGCGACCGCGGCGCCCGCGACGACGCAGCCCGAGCGGCAGGTCCCGCGCGTCTTCGCGCCCTTCTCGTTCGCGCTGGCGCTCGTCGGCGTCTTCGGCGCGGTCGCGGTCGCGTCCCAGGCCCACCTGGTCTTCACGGATCGGCTGCGGCT
>JBAVTL010000370.1:0-2016 GCA_049696175.1 Anaeromyxobacteraceae bacterium | reverse complement strand
CCGCCAGCCCCGCTCACGCACCGCCAGCCCCGCGAGCGCCGCCAGTCCGGCGATCGCCAGCAGCCAGCCGACGACCCGTGGAGGCGTCGTTCCGAAGCGGACGCGCGCGACGTGCCTCCCCTCCGGCACCCAGAGCGCGATGAGGCCGTCCGGCCCCGGCTTGAGTGGCCACGCGCGGCCATCGAGGGTGGCTCTCCACCCGGGGAAGAAGTGCCACGGAACGACCGCGATCCCCTCGCCGGCCTGGGCGGTCACGTCGAAGGTCACCTCGGTCCCGCCCGCGCGCACCGCCCCCACCTCGACCCCGATCCCCCTTGGCGCCGGGAGAGCCGGGGTGGAGTTGGCGGCGTCGATGCCAGCATCCTTGGGCAGGTATTCGTCGGAGTTGCCGAACTTCGCCGAGAAGAGATCGGCGGCGACGCGCGCGTCGAGCGTCGCCGTCTCGTCCTCCATCGGGACCTCGAGCATGACCCGGCGGTGCGGCACCGAGAGCAGCACCGCGGCCGCGGCCACCGCTGCCGCCGCGACCGGCCCGAAGACGCGCCGCCGCTCGGTGATCGCGCACACGAAGCCGCCGCCTCCGGCCGCCATGAAGAGGGTCACGACCCCGAGGAAGCGCCACGGGAACTGGACCATCTCGTACGGCTTGAGCAGGACGTACCAGGGGCGCGACGCGGCGCTCGTCAGCCAGAGCGCGCCGCACCCGAGCGCGACGGAGAGAAGGACGAAGCGGCGCCCCGTTCTCTCGAGATGCCATGACAGCAGCACGCTGGCGATGACCGCGACGAGGATCAGCGCCCCCACCTGGAAGCTCATCTCGTCGACGTAGGGGTCGGGGACCGAGCCACCGAATCCCCAGCTCGTGTCGAACCACTGCGAGGGGTGGACGAAGTGGAGGTAAGGCGACAGGTAGCCGGTGTTGTTCGTCCGCAGCCGTTCCGCCGAGAGCGCGTTCACCTCCGCGAGGGCAGGCAGCCAGTAGAAGGCACAGAGCGCCGCACCGAGGATCGCACCCATCGTCACCCGTCCCAGCGCAGCCCACCCGACGCGCCGAACCCCGGCCCGTGCCAGCGCGTAGGCCGCGGCGAACGGAGCGATCATGAGCGCGCCGAGGAAGTGGGAGAGGACGATCCCGGCGGAGGCCAGGCCGAGGGTGGCGAGCCCCCGGACCGAGAACCGCTCCAGCAGCTCGTCGATGGCCCAGAAGAGGAAGCCCAGCGGCGCCAGCGCCGCGAACTCGGCGGTCGCGCCGCGCACGTAGACGTCGACGAAGTGGTACGGGGCGAAGAGGTAGAGGATCGAGGCGACCAGCCCGCCGAAGTGGCCGAGGTGGCGACGAACCCAGAGGTAGACCCCCGTCGCTCCGACCGCGAAGAGCACGAAGATCTCCAGCTTCAACGCGAGGAGGAGGGGGAGCCCCAGGGCGTGCGCGTAGGCTGGGAGCAGCGAGAACGCGGGGGAGTAGAAGTTGAAGAGGGGTGCGCCCTTTCCCAGGTAGGCCGTGGTCACCCACCGTGGATAGAGATCCCCTGCCGCCACTTCGTGGTAGGCGGCAAGGGCACGCGCGATCGGCCTGATCAACTCGTGGTTGGAGTACCAGCCTCCCCCGAAGAGCGGGGAGCAGCACACGGCCGAGAGGAGCCCGAGGAGCGCGAGGGCGATCCAGAGCTCGCGGCGCTCCGTGCCCGCAACAGAACGGCCGCTTGGGCCGACCGTCCCTGCGCCGGTATCCAGACTCGTCACGGGCACACGGTATGCCATGGGACCGCACACTTCGTCCTCTCCCGTGCGATAGTCCCGATGCCCGATGAGCCCGCGAAAGCATGAGGTCACCGTGACGGCGGCGGTCACCGTCCTCGGGGTGCTGCTCGCCTTCGCCCCCGCCGTCGTCGGCCTCCGCACCCTCTCCCAGCGCGACACGGACCTCCTCTACGCCCCCGTCCGCACCCTCGTCGTCCAGGAGCTGCGCGCCGGCCACCTCCCGCTCTGGAATCCCTACGAGGGGACCGGCAAGCC
>JBAVTL010000369.1:0-5325 GCA_049696175.1 Anaeromyxobacteraceae bacterium | reverse complement strand
TCGCCGGGTGCGGGATCGTCAGCTTCGCGGCGTGGAGCGCGTGGCGTGGCAGGCGCAGCACCGCGTGGTCCTCCGGAGTCAGCGCCCGCTTCGTGAACCGGTCGAAGATCAGCTCGTCCCGCCCGTAGATCTTGTCGCCCACGATCGGGGTCCCGGCCACCTGCAGGTGGGCCCGGATCTGGTGCTGCCTGCCGGTCTTCGGCTCGCAGGAGACGAGCGCGATGCGCGCGCCGTCCGGCGCCGTGCGCCGCGCGAGCACCTCGAACGTGGTCCGCGACGCCTGGCCGTCGGGGTGGACGTGCATCCGCACGCGCACGGCGCTCTGCAGCGTCAGGGCGAGCGGCGCGTCCACCTCGAAGCGGTCCTCGGCGGGCCAGCCCTCGGTCAGGGCGAGGTAGCTCTTCTGCACCCGCCCGTCGGCGAAGGAGCGCTTGAGCGCCCGCGTCCACTCCGGCGCTGTGCCGCACGCGAGCAGCCCCGAGGTCTCGCGGTCGAGCCGGTGCGCCGGATCGATCTTCCACTCCGGGTAGCGGGCGCGCGCGACCGTCGTGAAGGTGTGGGCGTAGTAGCGGGCCGTCGGGTGGATGGGGAGGCCGGCGGGCTTGTCCACCACCAGCAGCATCCCGTCGTCGTGCACGACGCCGAAGTGGAGCGGGGCGTCGGGCTCCGGCTCGACGTCCTTCAGGAGCGCGAAGGCGAAGCCCGGGGCCACGAGCGAGTCGGGCCCGACGTGGGTGCCGTCCTCGGTCTCGAGCCGGTCGGCGATCAGCCCGGGGATCTTCTCCGCGGAGAGCCGGCGGAGCTTCTGCTGAAGGTACGCGTCGAGCCGCCAACCGGCGTAGTTGCGCTCGACCACGAAGCGGATGCGAACGACCTGCGACATTCAGTGCCCACGCGGCCCGGGACGAGCCATCGGCGGAAGATATCACTTGAACCGTGCGCCTCGGTTGCTACCATTCCGCCGCCTTGCACCCTCTACTATCAGTCGCCGCCGCTCTCCTGTACGCCGCAGAGCCCTCGACAGCCACGCCCGCTGCTGCGGACGCGGCGAAGGGGGGGCAAGCGATCGTTGCGGATACCGCACCCGCGCCAGCCCCGTCGCCAGCGCCAGCACCGCCTGCGGTGTCGGCACCAGCGCCAACACCAGCGCCGCCTGCGGCGTCAGAGCCGGCGGCGGCGCTCCCGGCGCTCGCCGTCATCCCGCTCCATGCGTCGAGCGAGCTCGCGCTCCTCGGCAGGAGCCTGTCCGAGGCGATCGCGCAGGAGGCCGCGAAGATCCCCGGCTCCCGCGTGATCTCGCCGTCGGAGGTCGTCGCCAAGCTCGGCGCCGACGCGGCGCTGCAGGCCTCGCGCTGCGGGGAGGCCCCGGCGTGCCACACCGGACCGGGGAAGCAGCTCGGCGCGGATCGCGCCGTCGGAGGCAGGATCGACCGCGCCGGCGCGAGCTACAGGTTCGGCCTCGTCCTCGTAGACGTGAAGTCGGGGAGCGCGCTGGCCCGCGTGGTCCGGGAGGTGCCGATCGCGTCGCGGCGCATCCGCGCCGACGTCATCGCGGCGGCCGGCCCCCTGCTGCGCGGCGAGGCCGCCGGGACGGGGGTCCTGGCCGTCCTCACCGAGGCCCCCGGAGCCGAGGTGCGGGTCGACGAGAAGCCGGCGGGGAAGACCCCCCTCGAGGCGCGGCTCCCGGCCGGGAAGCACAGGGTCGAGGTCGCGCAGCGGGGCAAGGTGGTCGTCGAGCCCTTCTGGGTCGACGTGCCGGCCAACGGTCGCGCCGAGCAGCGCGTGCGGCTCTACGACATCCCGGTCGCGCAGAGGCGCCCCGGAGTGGTCGAGACGACCACCGTCGAGATGGGTAAGCCGAAGAAGGTCAAGCAGTAGCGTCCTGACGGCCCGTCTCATCCCGGCCCTCTCCCCAGATGCGGGAGAGGGGAGGAATCACTGGTGGTTTCCGCGCGCCACGAATCAGTCGCGTGCGACCGTTGACGGCAGGGATCCCGCAGCGTACTAGGTGGTCCCGGCTTGAGACGCGTCGCTGTCATCATTCCGGCCCGGTTCGGAGCCACCCGGTTCCCCGGGAAACCTCTCGCTGATCTCGGCGGCAGACCCCTCATCGCGCACGTGGTCGAGCGCGCGAAGAGAGCCCGCGGCGTGGGGGTCGTCGCGGTGGCGACCGACGACGAACGGATCGCGGCGGCGGCCAGGGCGGCCGGCGCCGAGGCGATCCTGACCGGCGACGCGGCGACGGGGACTGACCGGGTGGCGGTGGCGGCGAGGCAGCTCTCGCCGCAACCGGACCTCGTGGTGAACCTGCAGGGCGACGAGCCGTTGATCGAGCCCGAGGCGATCGAGACGCTGGTGGCCGCCATGGAGTCGAGCGGCGCCGAGATGGGAACGCTCGCCCGTCCATTGGAGGACGGCGAGCTGGAGAGAACGCAGGTGGTGAAGGTGGTGACCGACCTCCAGGGGAACGCGCTCTACTTCTCGCGCGCTCCCATCCCGCACCGGCGGGCAGGAGGGACGAGCCCGAGGGCTCGCGCTCACGTCGGGATCTACGCCTTCACCACCCCGTGCCTCCATCGGTTCGCGGCGCTGCCCGCGACGCCGCTGGAGCAGGAAGAGTCCCTCGAGCAGCTGCGCGCGCTCGAGCATGGCATTCGGATCCGGGTGGCCGACACGGCCTACCGCGGCTTTGGAATCGACACTCCCGAGGACCTCGCTCGCGCGCGGGCGCTCCTCGGGACCGCAGGACTCAGATAGGGGTCGGGCATGGTCAAGCGAGGCAAGAAGACCAAGTACCTGTTCGTGACGGGCGGCGTGGTGAGCTCCCTGGGCAAGGGGCTGGCGGCCGCCTCCATCGGCGCGCTGCTGGAGAACCGGGGGCTCGAGGTGAGCCACCTGAAGCTCGACCCGTACATCAACGTGGATCCGGGCACGATGAGCCCGTTCCAGCACGGCGAGGTCTTCGTCACCGACGACGGCGCCGAGACCGACCTCGACCTCGGCCACTACGAGCGGTTCACGACCGCCAAGATGACCCGGAAGAACAACTACACCACCGGGCGCATCTACCAGAACGTCATCCAGCGCGAGCGGCGCGGCGAGTACCTCGGCAAGACCGTGCAGGTGATCCCGCACATCACCGACGAGATCAAGGCGGTCATCCGGGAGGCGGCGGGCGGCGCGGACATCCTCATCGTCGAGATCGGCGGCACGGTCGGCGACATCGAGTCGCTGCCGTTCCTCGAGGCGATCCGGCAGATGAAGTACGACGTGGGCGAGGAGAACGCCGTCTACGTCCACCTGACGCTGGTCCCCTACATCGCCGCCGCGGGCGAGCTGAAGACGAAGCCGACCCAGCACAGCGTGAAGGACCTGCGCGAGATCGGCATCCAGCCCGACATCCTGCTGTGCCGCTCGGATCGCGAGATCCCCCGGGACATGAAGGAGAAGATCGCCCTCTTCTGCAACGTCGACACGAGCGCAGTCTTCACCGCCATCGACGTGAAGTCGATCTACGAGCTGCCGCTCGAGCTGCACCGCGAGGGGCTGGACGACAAGCTGGCCGAGCTCTTCAACATCTGGAGCCGCGCCCCGCGCCTCGAGCGCTGGGAGACGATCGTCGACAAGATCAAGAACCCGCGCCACGGCGAGGTCCGGATCGGGCTCGTCGGCAAGTACGTCGAGCTGCAGGAGAGCTACAAGAGCCTCAACGAGGCGCTCGTCCACGGCGGGATCGCGAGCGACGTGAAGGTGAAGACCGTCTTCATCGACTCGACGCAGCTCGAGGAGGGGGACCTCTCCGAGCTCGACAAGGTGGATGCCATCCTCGTCCCGGGCGGCTTCGGCATCCGGGGCACCGAGGGGAAGATCCTGGCGGTGCACCACGCGCGCGAGCGGAAGATCCCCTTCTTCGGCATCTGCCTCGGGTTGCAGATGGCGGTGATCGAGTTCGGACGCAACGTCCTCGGGCTCGAGCGGGCCAACTCGCTGGAGTTCGACGAGCAGACGCCGCACCCGGTGGTCACGATCATGGAGGAGCAGAAGGGGGTCACCGAGAAGGGCGGGACGATGCGGCTCGGGACCTACCCGTGCGCGCTGAAGGAGGGGACCCTCGCCCGCGAGCTCTACGGCGCCGACGTGGTCAACGAGCGCCACCGTCACCGCTTCGAGTTCAACAACGCCTACCGGGCCCAGTACGAGGCGGCCGGCATGGTCTTCTCGGGGCTCAACGTGGAGCTGGGGCTCGTCGAGATGATCGAGCTCAACAACCACCCGCACTTCGTCGGCTGCCAGTCCCACCCCGAGTTCAAGTCGAAGCCCTTCGCCCCGCACCCGCTCTTCGCCGGCTTCGTCCGCGCGGCGCGCGACCACCGCGACCAGCTGCAGCAGCCGGCGGTGGCCGCGGTCACGAAGCTCCCAGTCTGACGAACGGCCAGGAGACGCCCTTGTCCAGAGTCCTTTCCCGCATCGGCGGCTACGAGGTCGGCGACGGCCGGCCCCTCCTCCTCATCGCCGGGCCCTGCGTCATGGAGGACGCCGCCCACGCGCTCGCGCACGCCAGGAAGGTGAAGGCGCTCGCGGAGAAGCACGGCCTGCCGGTCATCTTCAAGGCGAGCTTCGACAAGGCGAACCGCTCCAGCGGCAAGAGCTACCGTGGGCCGGGCATGGAGAAGGGGCTCGAGGCCTTCGCGGAGGTGAAGCGCGAGACCGGGCTCCCCTGCCTCACGGACGTCCACGAGACCGCCCAGGCGGAGCCGGTGGGGCGGGTGGTGGACGTCCTCCAGGTCCCCGCCTTCCTCTGCCGGCAGACGGACCTCGTGCTCGCCTGCGCGCGCCACGGCAAGGCCGTGAACGTGAAGAAGGGGCAGTTCCTCGCGCCGAAGGAGATGCGCCACGCCGTCGCGAAGTGCCGCGAGGCCGGGAACGAGCAGATCATGCTCACCGAGCGCGGCAGCAGCTTCGGCTACGGGAACCTCGTCGTGGACATGCGCGCGCTCGTGCAGATGCGCGAGCTGGGCGTGCCGGTCTGCATGGACGCCACCCACTCGGTCCAGATGCCGGGGTCCGGCGGCGACACCACCGGCGGCGACCGGCAGTTCGTGGCGCCGCTCGCCCGCGCCGCCGCGGCCGTGGGGATCGACGCGCTCTTCCTGGAGATCCACGAGGATCCGGCGGTCGCGAAGAGCGACGGCCCCAACTCGCTGGACTTCGCGATGGCCGACCGCCTGATCGCGGACGTCCTCGCGGTCCGGCGGGCGCTGGGGCAGCCGTGAGCCCGGCGAAGCGACGGAGCCCCCCACGTCGCGCCGCCGCACCCCTCGGGGC
>JBAVTL010000368.1:0-9887 GCA_049696175.1 Anaeromyxobacteraceae bacterium | reverse complement strand
ACACCCTCCTCGCCGCCTCCGACGCGCTCCGGGCCTGGGTCGAGCGGCGCTACCCTGGCGCGACGTGGCTCCGCGAGTGGCCCGTGCGGGCGCGGCTCGCCGGCCCGCCGCCGCGGCTGCTCGTCGGCGAGGTGGACCTGGCCCTGGAGCTGCCCGACGGCTTCGTGCTCATCGACCACAAGTCCTTCCCGGGCGCAGCGAAGGAGCGCGATCGGAGGGTGGTGGAGGAGTACGCGCCGCAGCTCCGCTGGTACGCCAGGGCGCTCGCCGACGCGCTGAAGAAGCCCATGGTCGCGGCCTTCGTGCACTTCCCGGTGCGGGGGGAGATGGCGGAGGTGAAGCTGGAGTGAGAGGGTACCGTCATGGACAAGAAGACCGCCAGCTTCATGCGCTCGCTGTGCATGGGGGAGATCGAGGAGGAGATCGTCTACCCCTTCCCGGAGCCAGCACCTGCCGAGGCCGAGACGGTCCGCGCCGTGCTCCAGACCGTCCGCGCGATGTTGGCGCCCCACGCGAAGGACTTCGTCGCGTGGGACCGCGCCGGGGAGATGCCCCGCGAGTTCGTGAAGGAGCTCGTCGAGGCGGGGCTCTTCGGGCTGGTGGTGCCCGAGGAGCACGGCGGAATGGGGTTCGGCTCGACCGCCTACTCGCGCTGCCTGCAGGAGATCGCGCGCCACGACGGCTCGGTGGCGGTCACCGTCGGCGCCCACTCCTCGATCGGCATGCGCGGCCTGCTCCTCTTCGGCACGGACGAGCAGCGGGCGCGGTTCCTGCCCCGGCTCGCCACCGGCGAGCTGATCGCCGCGTTCTGCCTGACCGAGGCCTCCGCCGGGTCCGACGCCGCCGCGCTCAGGACCACCGCGGTGCGCGACGGCGACGACTGGGTCCTGAGCGGGGAGAAGATCTGGATCACCAACGGGGGGATCGCCGACTTCTTCACCGTCTTCGCGAAGACCTCGCCGGAGGGGCACGGCCAGATCACGGCGTTCATCGTCACGCGCGACATGAAGGGCGTGTCGACCGGTCCGCACGAGGACAAGATGGGCATCCGCGCGTCATCCACCACGTCGGTCGTGCTGGAGGACGTGCGGGTCCCCGCCGCGAACGTGCTCGGCGAGGTGGGCAAGGGCTTCAAGGTCGCGATGCGGATCCTGAACGCCGGCCGGACCGGGCTCGGCGGCGGCTCCGTCGGCGCGATGAAGAAGCTCATCGAGCTCGCGACGGCGCAGGCGACCGCGCGCCAGCAGTTCGGTCGCCCCATCGCGAGCTTCGAGACCGTGAAGCAGAAGATCGGCCAGATGGCGGTGGACTGCTACGTCTCCGAGAGCGTCGTGAACCTGGTCGCCGGGCTCGTGGACGGCGGCTACGAGGACTACGCGGTCGAGGCCGCCATCTCCAAGGTCCTCTCGACCGAGGCGCTCTGGCGCGCCTCCGACGAGGCGCTGCAGATCGCCGGCGGCAGCGGCTACATGCGCGAGCTGCCCTACGATCAGATCGTGCGCGACGTCCGCATCGACCGGATCTTCGAGGGGACCAACGACATCCTCCGGCTCTTCATCGCGCTCACCGCGATGAACGACGTGGCCCAGGAGCTGAAGGACGTGGGGAAGGGGCTGAAGGGGATCTTCGACGATCCGATCAAGGGCTTCGGCGTCCTCTCCGACTACGCCTGGTGGCGCACCCGGCTCGCGACCGGCGTGCGGCGCGAGAAGGCGAAGTGGACGCTGCTCCACCCCTCGCTCGCGCCGGAGGCGGCGATCTTCGAGGAGGAGGCGACGGGGCTCGCCCGCGCCGCCGACCGGCTGCTGCGCAAGCACGGCAAGGGGATCATCGAGGCGCAGCTCGCCACCCGGCGGCTCGCGGACGTGATGATCGACCTGTTCTCACTCGCCGCGGTCCTGGCGCGCGTCTCCACCAGGATCCGCGACGTCGGCGAGGCCGCGGCCGCGAAGGAGCGGGAGCTCCTCCGGGCCTTCGCGTTCCAGGCGAAGCACCGGGTGCACTCCGCGTTCCGCGGCATCGAGGACAACCCGGACGCGGCCGTCGGCGCGCTCGCCGACCACGTCCTGGAGGCCGGCCGGTACCCCTGGGACAACGTCTAGGGCGCGGCCGGCGGTGGCTCGCGCTGCACCTCCGCCAGGATCGCGTCCAGCTCCGGACCGGCGAGCGACTCGGCCGCCAGGAGCGTCTTCGCCGCCCGCTCGAGGAGGGGCCGGTTGGCCGTGAGGAGGGACGCCGCCTTCTGGAGCTGGGCCTCGACGAGCGCGCGCACGGCGACGTCGATCTCCCGGGCCGTCGCCTCCGCGTAGAGGCGCCGGCCGCCCATTGACTGGCCGAGGAAGTTGTTGGGCTCCGTCTCGTACGCGATCGGACCGAGCGCCGCGGGGGCCATCCCGTAGCGGGTGACCATGTTCCGCGCGATGTCCGTGACCTTGGAGAGGTCGTCCGAGGCGCCGGTGGAGAGGTGGCCGTAGACGAGCTGCTCGGCCGCGCGCCCGCCGAGCAGGACCGCCATCTTGTTCTCGAGCTCGGCGCGGGTCATGAGGTAGCGGTCCTCGGTGGGGCGCTGGATCGTGTAGCCGAGGGCGCCGATGCCGCGCGGGATGATCGAGATCTTGTGGACCGGGTCGCAGCCGGGGAGGGCAGCTGCGACGATTGCGTGCCCCAGCTCGTGGTGCGCGACGATCTCCCGCTCGCGCGGGTTGAGCAGCCGGTTCTTCCGCTCCAACCCGGCGACGATCCGCTCGATGGCGGCGGTGAAGTCGGCGACGGTGACGGTGTCGCCCTTGCGCCGGGTCGCCACCAGCGCGGCCTCGTTCACCAGGTTGGCGAGATCGGCCCCGGTGAAGCCGGGGGTGAGGGCCGCGATCTCCCCGAGCTTCAGGGCGGGCTCGAGCGTGACCTTGGAGATGTGGACCTTGAGGATCTGCTCGCGACCGAGCCGGTCCGGGCGGTCCACCAGCACCTGCCGGTCGAACCGGCCGGCCCGGAGCAGCGCCGCGTCCAGGATCTCCGGGCGGTTGGTGGCCCCCACGAGGACGATCCCGGAGGTCGGATCGAAGCCGTCCAGCTCGGCGAGGAGCTGGTTGAGCGTCTGCTCCTTCTCGTCGTGGCCGCCCATCATGCCGGGCGACACCCCGCGCGCCCGGCCGAGGGCATCCAGCTCGTCGATGAAGATGATGCAGGGCGCCTTGAGCCGCGCCTGCACGAAGAGATCCCGCACGCGCGCCGCGCCGACGCCCACGAACATCTCGACGAACTCCGAGCCCGAGATGGAGAAGAAGGGCACCCCGGCCTCTCCCGCCACCGCCTTCGCGAGGAGCGTCTTGCCGGTGCCCGGAGGGCCGACGAGGAGCACGCCCTTCGGCATGCGCGCGCCGAGCCGGCCGAAGGCCTTCGGATCCTTCAGGAAGCCGACGATCTCCTGCAGCTCCGCCTTGGCCTCGTCCACGCCGGCGACGTCGGCGAACGTCACCTTCGTGTCGGTCTCGACGTAGACCTTGGCCTTCGACTTGCCGATCGCCATGAGCCCGCCACCCGGGCCGCCGCCCTGGCTCGCCATGCGCCGCGAGATGAAGAACCAGAGCCCGAAGAAGAGGGCGACGGGGACGACCCATGACAGGAGCATCGGCAGGAGGCTCGACTCGATCTCGCCCGCGTACGGGACGCCCGCGACGTCGAGCTCCTTCGCGACGTCCTGCTCCACGCGGACGGCGGCGAACCGCAGCTTCCCACCGCGCGCCTCCTTGAAGGAGCCCGTGACGCGGTCCCTTCCGACGATGACCGAGGCGAGCTTGTTCTCCCGGGCGAGCTTCTGGAACTCACCGTAGCCGATCGTCGCGACCGCCTGACTTCGCACCCACCAGTCCTGCGCGAGGAGCGCCGCGAACACCACGGCGATGAGGACGTACCCAACGTTTGCGCGAGTCAGGATCGGCTTCATGGATCGATTCTGGACCCATCTCGGCTCAGCGGCGACAAGTGAGCGTCCCAGCCCTCCGGCGCATCTCCACCCGCCGCTTGACGGCATCGGTCGGCCGCACCGTGCCGTCGAAGATCCCGTCGATCGCGTTGTCGACCCCCTCGAAGAACCTCGCAGGGGGGACCTCGAGGCCGAGGTTGGAGAAGACCGCCTGCCTGCTCGCGAGCTCCTTCCTGGGGAAGTCGACGCAGGCGTCGATGGCGAGCTCGATGCGCCGCGCCTCGAAGCTCAGCGTGGTCTCAGCGGCCGCGGCCCGGCCGCTCTCCGGGCGAAGCGCGGCGATCTGCCGAAGGAGCTCCTTCGAGGCCCCCTGCCCGCCCCCTGCAAGCGCCGCTGCCGCCGCCTCGATCGCCTCCTTCGTCGCCGCCACCGTCACCCGGTTCTTCGGGTGCGCCGCGTTCCAACTCTTCGCGAACTCCTTGGCCGCCTCGTCGCGCTCACGCCCCCGGCGCGGATGCCGAAGGGCGATCTGGAGGGTCTCAGCGACGTCGTCAACGTCCCACTGGTGCGCCATGTCGATCTCCCAGGACGGCGGCGGGGCCGTTGGGTTCGCCGCCGCGAGCACCTGCCCCGCGATTCTCTCACGCCCCGCAGTGGGCCCGCACGCGCGATGAGTGCCGAGGTGGGTGTAGTTGCCTACCCCAGCGAAGGGTTACTCTCACGGGGTCATGACGACAGCATGGTTGGCCGGCGGGAGCGGGCTCGTGGGCGGGGTGCTCCTCCGTCAAATGCTCGACGACCCGCACTTCTCCAGGGTGATCTCGGTGGGGCGCCGCCAGCTCCCGCTCGAGCACCCCAAGCTCACCCAGGTGCTCGCGGACTTCACGTCCGCGGCTGCGCTGGAGGCGCTGGACCCTCCGACCGTCGCGTTCAGCTGCCTCGGGACGACGATCGGGAAGGCCGGCTCGCGCGACGCGTTCCGTGCCGTGGATCACGGCGCCGTGCTGGCGTTCGCGCGGGCGGCGCGCAAGCGTGGCGCCAGCGTCGTCGTGCACGTCTCGTCGGTGGGGGCCGACCTGCGCTCCCGCGCCTTCTACCTGTCGGTTAAGGGGGAGCTGGAGCGCGACGTGACGCGGCTCGCGTTCCCGAGCACCTACGCCCTTCGGCCGTCCATGCTTGACGGGGTGCGCGAGGAGCGACGGCCCGCCGAGCAGCTCGGGCTCGTCGTGGCCCGCGCGCTGGGGCCCATCCTGGGCAAGTACCGCCCGACGAAGGTCGAGGCCGTCGCGAGGGTGATGATCGCCTCGGCGAAGGTGGCGGCGCCGGGGTCCCACGTGATCGAGCCGGGCGCGATCCGCTGAGCCGCAGGGCCCCGCTCAGGAGATGCTGACGCGGGCGGAGCCGTCGCCGTCCTCCGGCCCGATGGTGGCGATCCACTCCCCCACCGACGACATCACGTCGTACCGCGCCACGGCGGCCACCGCGCTCGTGAGGTCGGCGTGGAACCAGTCGCGCTGCCCGCCGCTCCGCTCGTCGAGCGCCTCGAAGACGCTGTCCGAGGCGTGGAGCACGAGCGGGTCGCGGAAGATCCAGAGGTGCTCCGACCTCTCCGCCGTCTCCATCCGCCGGAGCTCCGCGAGGGCCGTCTCCATGAAGTCCTCGTCCTCGACGTCGCGGTCGCCGAGCCGCGAGACGACCCACGCCGCCATCGCCTCCACCGCGACCCGGTAGCGGACCCGCTGCTCGTCGTCGATCTTCACCATCACCATGTGTTGCACGTCGCCTTCCTTAGCGCTGGAGCCATGGTTCTCTCGCCATTCCGCCGTCGCCCGGCGACCGCCATCATGCACGACGGGACGGACATTGAACCCGACCGGGTCCGTTCGAATTCCGCCCGGTTGTGCTTGCATTGCCAGCTGGGGTCACAACCCCTGCGACGCATCGCCGCTCACCCGTTTCCTCTCGCCATGCCGTGCGGGAGAAGGAGCCTCACCATGAAGGCGCTCGTCTACCACGGACCCGGAAAGAAGGGCTGGGAGGAGAAGCCGAAGCCCACCGTAAAGGTCGCGACGGACGCGATCGTGAAGGTGCTCAGGACCACCATCTGCGGCACCGATCTACACATCCTGAAGGGCGACGTCCCGGCGGTCACCGACGGACGCATCCTCGGCCACGAGGGGGTCGGCGTCGTCGACGAGGTCGGCACCGGGGTCTCCAACTTCAAGAAGGGCGATCGCGTCCTGATCTCCTGCATCACCTCCTGCGGAAAGTGCGACGCCTGCAAGAAGGGGATGTACTCACACTGCGCCGATGGCGGCTGGATCCTCGGCCACCTGATCGACGGGACGCAGGCCGAGTACGTCCGGATCCCGCACGCGGACACCAGCCTCTACGCGGTCCCGCCCGGCGTCGACGAGGACGCCCTCGTGATGCTGAGCGACATCCTCCCCACCGGCTTCGAGGTCGGCGTGCTGAAGGGCGCGGTCAAGCCGGGCGACACCGTCGCCATCGTCGGCGGCGGGCCGGTCGGGCTCGCGGCGCTCCTGACCGCCCAGTTCTACTCGCCGGCAGAGCTGATCATGGTGGACCTCGACGACAACCGGCTCGCCGTCGCGAAGAAGCTCGGCGCCACCAGGACCGTCAACAGCGGCGACGGCAAGGCGGTCGAGAAGGTCATGGCCCTCACCGGCGGCAGGGGTGTCGACGTGGCCATCGAGGCGGTCGGCCTCCCGGCGACCTTCGACGTCTGCCAGGAGATCGTGGCCGCTGGTGGCCACGTCGCCAACGTCGGCGTCCACGGGAAGAGCGTCTCGCTCAAGCTCGAGAAGCTCTGGATCCACAACGTCACCATCACGACCGGGCTCGTGGACACCAACACGACGCCGATGCTCCTCAAGAACGTCGTCGCCGGCCGCCTCGCGCCGAAGCAGTTGATCACGCACGAGTTCACCTTCGACGAGTTCATCAAGGCCTATGACACCTTCGGCAACGCCGCGAAGGAGAAGGCGCTGAAGGTGGTGCTGAAGGCGAACGGCTGACGCAACGCGCGCGGATCGGCCCCGGGCGAGTGCCCGCCGGGGCCGGTCCCGTCAGTCGTCACTGCGGCCCGATCAGCCGCGCGGCGAGCCCCTCGATGTGCTGTCGCCAGCGGGGGAACTCCTCCTCGTTCTCCGCCCATAGCTCCTGGACCTCCGAGGAGGCACCGATCACGCGGAGGCAGGCCTTCGCGGCGGCCGTCCGGAGCGGGCTCCACTCGTCGGCGTCCAGTCCGGCGAGCCACCTCCGGACCTCCTCGTCGTCGAGCCCCAGCCTCGTCCCGTTCAGCACCGCGTCCACGACCGCAGCGCTCACGAGCGCCGCCTGGCCCTCGTCGTACTCCAGGTAGGCCGCGTCGGCGGCGTCGTCGAAGGCCTCGCGGGCCCGCTCCAGCGGCTCGCCCCCCGACCGCAGCTCGTCGAGGAAGTCGACCGCGACGTCGTCGTCGAGGATCCCGGAACCCCACGTGCCCATGTGTCGTCTCCCGTCCCCGGCGTCGGGACCGATGCGCGCCGATTCTACCCCCGCGACGCGCGGATCGGTCCGTGCGGGCCCAGGATCAGTCCGCGAGCCCCGGCCACTTCCCCTCGGCGCAGGCCGGCCCGACGATCCTCGCCGCGACGAGCGCGCGCGTCAGCGCGATGTGCATCCGCGTCGTGAAGCGCTCGCGCGCCTCCGCCCCCTCCACGACGACGATGATCGCCGGCCGCTCCAGCCCCTTCCAGCGGAGGAAGGTGTCGGCGACGAGCCGGTCCTCCATCTCGGGGTGGTCGGCCGGGACGAACGCGTGCTTGCCGAGCAGCGGCTGGCGCAGGATGGCGCCGTCGGCCGACTGGCCGCGCAGCGACACCACGCCGATCTCCTCCGGCCTCAACCCCTGCGCGAGCAGCCGGTCGATCTCCGCGCCGACGACGGCCGCGGCGCGCGCCGGGTCGTCGCACGGGAGGAGCGAGAGCGATCCCTCCTTCACCGCGCGGGCGATCGCCCGGTCGTCCGCCGGCTTCCCCGCGTACCGCGCCGCGAGCGCCTCGATCCCGGGGGGACAGCGCTGCCCGCGGGGCAGCGTGAAGGTCGTCGCGAAGAGCTCGGTCGGCGGCCTGCGCTCGGCCCAGTAGCCCTGGCTGGGATCGTGGAGGACCCAGAGCCGCCGCCCTTTCGCGAGCGCGTCCACGAGGCACCACGCCTCCAGCGTGAGGTCCTGCCCCTCGTCCACCACGACCACGTCCCAGCGCGGCTCGGCGTGGTCGAGCGCCCGCTCGTACGTCGCGCGCCAGTACTCGGTCCCCGTGAGGTCTCCCGCCTCGGGCCCGACCCCGGCCCCGACGGCGATCTTCTTCGCGAGGCCGCTCACCGTCTCGACCTCCACCCCGTCCGCGGCGAGCCGCGCCGCGAGCCACCGCTGCAGCGGCGCGGTGAAGCAGAGGAGCAGGACCCGCTTCCCCTCCGCCGCGTGGCGGCGCGCCGCCTCCGCGGCGAGCAGCGTCTTGCCGGAGCCGGCTCCGCCGGAGATGAGCACCCGGTCGTTGCCGAGCAGCCCCTCGAGCGCCGCGAGCTGCGCCGCGTCGAGCGCGAGCCGCTGCTCCTCCGCCAGCTGCGCCTTCGTGCCGAGCGAGAGGGACGGGACCCAGCTCTCTCCCCAGAGCTTCTGCAGCCGCGCGATCCAGTCTCCCCTCGCGGCGTGCGGCGCGGGGAGGGCCCGCTTCACGATGGAGTCGAAGTACTCCTCCAGCCAGTGGAGCTGGGTCTTCCCGAGGACCGCGCCGCGCGCGTCGTCCGCGCCCGGCTGCTCGTCGAACTCCGTGTCGGGGAACGCCGCCGCGACACCCCACGCCGGCGGCTCGCTGCCGAACGCGTCCAGCCGCTTCAGCAGGAACGACTGGTAGTCGAGCGCCTGCGTCAGCGGCGCCGGGTCGAGCGGAAGGCCGTTCTGGTGCCAGCGGCCGTCGTGGAGGTCGACGTGGCCGCCCTTCACCTCGAGGACCAGCAGCCCGCGCTCGGGGTGGGCGAGGACGAAGTCGCCCTCGCCCATGTACCCCTTCTCGTTCCGGAGCCGCAGCGAGTGCCAGGCGTGCCAGCCGGAGGGGAGCCGCTTCTTGAGCGCGCTCCAGACCTCCCGCTCGGCCTGCGAGGTCGTGGGGCGCGGCATTTCGTTCGGATGTACGTGTCCGGTAGGCGGCATCACCCGAGAGTGCCAGAGGTGGGGGCGCGAATCGAAGATTCGGCAGCGCAGAAATTCCTCCCCTCCTGACCGGAATTGCGCAAGGCGCGCCGCCCGTGCTCTCCTCGCGCTCGTCCCGGAGATCCTCGAATGCCGCCTCTTCGTCCAGATCCACCCTCCGTCCGGTATGTCGCGTACGTGATCTGGGGATCCCTGCTCCTGGGCGTCCTCCTCATGGCCGGCGTCGCCGCCTTCGTCGGCCCGGCCCTCCGCGCGGAGCAGTACGTCCCCTTCCCAGACGCGTTCCCGGTGTCGGCCGCGCTCGTCAACGTCGTCCTGCTCGCGGCGGCCCGCTTCATCCCGCGCGCGCTCAAGCCCGACGCGCCGCCGCTGACGAAGAACGTCGTCGCGACGGCGATGAGCGAGGCGGGGGCGCTCTACGCCGCGGTCGCCTGGATGCTCACCGGCAACCGGCACGCGGTGGCGGGGCTAGTCATGGGGCTCGGCGGCATCGCCGTCTGCTTCCCCAACGACGCGCGCTGGCGAGTGCTGGGCGGGCTCGTCGAAGAGGACCGCCCAGGCGGGGATCGCTCGGGCGGGCCGGGCTTCGGCGGGGCGAGGCGCTAGCTCGCATGGGAGCACGGGTGCGTGGGCCCGGTGTCCGTCCGTGCGGTACCTTCGGGTCGATGGACTTGGGCTCCTTGAAGGTCGATCTGGCTCGCGCGCGCGGCGCGCTCATCGGCCTCGCCGTGGGGGACGCGCTCGGGACGA
>JBAVTL010000367.1:0-2397 GCA_049696175.1 Anaeromyxobacteraceae bacterium | reverse complement strand
TCCTCTACGCCCCCGTCCGCACCCTCGTCGTCCAGGAGCTGCGCGCCGGCCACCTCCCGCTCTGGAATCCCTACGAGGGGACCGGCAAGCCCCTCTTCGCCGAGGGGATCCACTCCGTCCTCCACCCGATCTCGCTCCTCGGCGCCGCCCTCGCCCCCGCAAGCATCGACTTCCTCATCCTCGCCTACCTGGTGGCAGCCGCCCTCGGCGCCTTCCTCCTCGCGCGCACCCTCGCCGCCTCGCCTACCGCCGCCGCCGCCGCCGGCCTCGCCTTCGCCCTCTCCGGCTTCTCCGTCTCCATGACCGGCAACCTCGTCTTCCTCGCCGGCCTCTCCTCCCTCCCCTGGCTCCTCGCCGCCGCTCGCTCCGCCGGAATGGGCGCACGCTGGGGCTCCGTCGCCTCCGCCCTCGCCACCGCCTGCGCCTTCCTCTCCGGCGACGCCCAGGTCGCCCTCGTCGGCCTCCTCCTCGGCCTCCTCCTCGCCGCCGACGCCGGCGGACTCCGCGGCCTCGCCCGCGCCGCCGCCGGGATGGGCGCCGGCCTTCTCCTCGCCGCCGTCCAGATCCTCCCCACCGCCGCCCTCATCCCCAGGACCTACCGGAGCCTCGGCCTGGAAGAGTGGGAGAGGACGCAGTGGGCGCTCACCCCCGGCCGGCTCCTCGAGTTGGTCATCCCGGGGCTCTTCCGCGGCCCCCTCGACATCCTCCCGGTCGGTGCGGACTCGCAGACCATCGATTGGGGCTTCGCGGAGAGCGTCTACCTCGGTGCACCGCTCCTCGTCGCGGCGGCGCTCGGCTGGATCTCCCTCCGGAGGACCGACCGACGCCGCACCGCCCTCCTCCTCGGCGGCGCCTCGCTCGCCCTCCTCTGGCTCGCCCTCGGCCATCACCTCGGCGCCCGCCAGCTCCTCGGCTGGGTCCCGATCTGGGGCCGCTTCCGCTACACCGAGAAGCTGTTGGCGCCCCTCTCCCTCTGCGTCGCCGCACTCGCCGCACTCGGCGTCGACGCCTTTGGCGCCGCCCGCCTCTCCCCGCGCTGGAGGCGCGCCCTGGTCGCCACCGCCGCCGTCGCCGCTGCCGCCCTGCTAGTCCTCTTCTTCGCGCCGCGGGCCGCCGAAGACCTCCTCACGCGCCTCCTCGGCAGCGCCGGCACCTTCTACCGCTCCACGCTCTCGGCCGGGCTCCCCCACCTCCTCCTCGCCGCCCTAGCCCTCCTAGCTGTCGACCTCCTGCGCCCAGACCGCGCGCGATCCCTCACGCTCGCCCTCCTAGTGACCCTCGCCCCTGCCGCCGCCGTCTACTACGGCGCCCACCTCGGCTCCCCTACGCTCCGCGCCTTCTCCTCGCCGCTCCGCCTCGCCACCGATTCACCGGCGCCGCGTGTTTTCCACCCCGTTGACCGGATGGTCGCGCCCGGCGATCCGTCCGGCCAGATCGACGCCACCGCGAGGATCGAGACGCTCTTCCTCGGCAAGGCGATAGGTGTCGCCCTTCGCGTCGACGCCTTCGAGCCCTACGGCGCCTTCGAACCCCGCCGCCTCACCACGCTCCAGAAGGTGGCTGGCCGCGACCTCGGATTTCTCCTCCGCCGCTTCGGCCTGACCCACGTGCTCACCCAGCCGAGCCCCCACTCGCGAGACGCCGGCGCGGTCGCGGGCAGCGTCCTCGACGAGGCACGGCTCGTTCAGCGGGAGGACGCGGGGATCGAGGTCTGGGCGGTGCCCCACCGTCCGTGGGCGTTCTTCCCGACGGAGGCGCTTTCGGCCGCGACCCCTCTCGAAGCGCGCAAGGTGCTCACCGCCCTGATGGCGCGCAGCCGGGACGAGGCGGTGGTGGTCGAGTCGAAGGAGCCGCCGCCGACGGCACCGGGGCGCGTCCTCGGCTTCGAGCGCGGCACCGGCACGGTCCGCGTCGAGGCGGGGTCCGACGCCCCCTCGCTGCTGGTCGTCCAGGACGCCTTCTGGCCCGGCTGGCGCGCCACCGTCGACGGCCAGCCCGCCGAGATCCTGGCCGCCGACATCCTCGTCCGCGCCGTCCGGTGGCCCGCCGGCCGCCACACGCTGGTCATGACCTACGACCCCCCGGAGGTCCGCCTCGGCCTCGCCCTCTCCGCAGTCGGCGCCCTCCTCCTCCTCACCCTCGCGGCCCTCGCCCTCCGCCGGCCGCGCCCGGTGCTGCCCGCGTGATCGCGATCTCTCCGCGTCGGGAACTCGCCCTCGCGGCGGCGGTCACCGTCCTCGGGGTGCTGCTCGCCTTCGCCCCCGCCGTCCTCGGCCTCCGCACCCTCTCCCAGCGCGACACGGACCTCCTCTACGCCCCCGTCCGCACCCTCGTCGTCCAGGAGCTGCGCGCCGGCCACCTCCCGCTCTGGAATCCCTACGAGGGGACCGGCAAGCC
>JBAVTL010000366.1:0-1698 GCA_049696175.1 Anaeromyxobacteraceae bacterium | reverse complement strand
AGGTCCGGCTGCCAGGCGGGGCGCTCCTCGTCACCGTCGCCGGCGACCTCACGGGAGTCACGATGCGCGGCCCGGCCCAGCACGTCTTCGACGGCGAGGCGGCGCTCTAGTGGCCACCGGGCGGATCCTGGCGGTCGACGACGAGCGCTTCTTCCGCGAGATCCTCGTGGAGATCCTGGCCGGGTCCGGCCACCTCGTCCGGGCCGTCGAGTCCGGCGAGGCCGCGCTCGCCGCGCTGGCGGAGGAGAGCTTCGACCTGCTCGTCACCGACATCGTGATGCCGGGGATCGACGGCATCACGCTGGTGCGCGAGGCGAAGAGGCACGACCCGGACATCGAGGCGATCGCCATCACCGGCCACGAGGACGTCCGGCTGGCGGTGGGCGCGATGAAGGCCGGGTGCGCCGACTTCCTGACGAAGCCCGCCGATCGGGACGAGCTGCTGCAGGTGGTCGATCGCGCGCTCTCCAGGGTCCGCCTGAAGCGGGAGCACTCGCAGCTGCTGAGCGAGAACCTGCAGTTCATCAAGTCGCAGTCGCTCTTCCGGCAGGGGCTCCAGCTCATCGCGACGCTCGACCTGGAGCGGCTCCAGGACCTCGCGCTGCAGATCCTCGGCCGCGTGACCGACGCCCAGGGGGTCGCCCTCTGGATCGCCGACGACCGCGGAAACCTGCAATTGCGCGGCTGGCGCGGCCTCGTCGATCGCGAGGCGCTGCCGGCCGCCGTCGATCCGCGCGACCCTGCGTGGGTGGAGTGGCTCCGGGCGGCCGTGCCCTTCCAGCGCGACGGGCAGCAGGAGGGGGAGGCCTTCTTCGCCCCGCTCGTGGCGGACGAGGAGCCGGTGGGGCTCGCGCTCGTCACCCTCCGCGCCCGGGGCCGCTTCGGCCCCGAGGAGCACGCGGCCGCCGGCGCTGTCGCCGACTTCGCCGCGATCGGCGTGAAGAACGCCCGCCGGTTCCAGGCGCTGGAGCGGGTCGGGCTGCGCGACCGCGACAGCGGCGCGTACAACCTCGCCTACTTCGTGGACTACGCGGGCAAGGAGTTCTACAAGGCGCGCCGGTACGGCCGCGCCTTCTCCCTCGTCGTGCTCTCGGTCGACAACGTCGAGCAGATCCGGAAGGAGGCGGGGCGCGACCTCCAGCGGCGATCGGCGCGCGATCTCGTCAACGCCGTCGGGCGGGTCGTGCGCGACGCCGACATCCTCGCGAAGGTCTCGGAGAGCGAGTACTACGTCCTGCTCCCGGAGACCGACTACTTCGGCGCGCTCATGTTCGTCCGGCGCGCCAGCGAGGAGATCCGCAAGGAGGAGTCGATCCGCCGGATCGAGGAGCGGTGCCCGTTCCTCCTCTCGATGGGGGCGGCCACGTTCCCGAAGGACGGCGAGGACTTCGACGAGCTGCTCCACTGGGCCCGCGTCCGCGTCGGCGAGCAGCGCGGCTCGCTCCTGCGCAGGCTCCACCTGGGAGACGTGGACCCGTCGGCGTTCTGGGAGCTCTGTGACCTGCTGCTCTCGGAGAAGGCGCGCATCCCCGACAGCTCCCCGTCCACCCGGATCGACTTCGACCCGGAGTTCTTCTCCGCCGCGCAGCGCGAGGCGGCCCGCGAGGTGGCGCGTGACCCGCGGGCGCGCGGCCTGCTCTACGTAGGGACGAGCGCGGGCGTTGGGAGCTCGGCGATCCGCGACGGGCTCCCTCCGGG
>JBAVTL010000365.1:0-4438 GCA_049696175.1 Anaeromyxobacteraceae bacterium | reverse complement strand
GCGCGGAACAGCGCCTCGATCCGGGCGCCGATCGCTCCGGGCACGACCCAGAGCCGGTGCTGTACGCCGTCCGCCGTGACCAGGTCGTACTCGGGCGTACCGGCGGTCACCTCGGCGACGACGGCGTCGATCTCGGCGCGCGAGCGGTAGGTGAGGAAGACGGGCTCGTCGTGCGCGCCTAGCGTGTCGATGTGGCGGACGCGGTCGTCCTCCTTGTCGGCCCTCGTCTTCTCGTGCTTCTTGATCGCGTCCTGGTCGTACTCGTCAACGGAGACGCAGGCGACGATGCCGGTCTGGAGGTGCGTCCCCATCCGCTGGGCGTAGACGTACAGCCGCGGCTCGGGGTCCTGGACCAGGACGCCGCGCGCCACCAGCTCACGGAGGTTCTCGGCGCCGCGTGCGTAGACGGCCTCGTCGTGCTCGTCGATCCCCTCGGGGAGGTCGATCTCGGGCCGGGAGACGCGCAGGAAGCTGTCGGCGTTGCCCGCGGCCAGAGCCCGGGCCTCGCGCGTCGAGACTACGTCGTAAGGGGGCGACGCCACGCGGCCGGCGAGCTCGGGCGGCGGGCGGTGCGCACGGAAGGGACTGACAGTGGCCATTCGTCGCTCCGGAGGCGGTGGAGGCGACGTTCTACCAGAACTGGGGCCTTCGCTCCCCACTTCGCCGTCGATTCCGACGCCCCGGGAACACCCGGAAGTCGCTGGTCACCCGCTGGTGCCGTGGTAAATACGGAGCCCCCCCGTCCGTCGGAGGAAGCATGAGTCGACACGCGTCCCTCGTCTTCATGTGGACCGGCGCCCTGCTGGCGCTGGTCCCGCCGGTCTCTGCAGCCGCGGCCGACGATGCCGCCGCCGCGCGGCTGGCCGAGGAGAACGCGTACTGCGCCGACGACCTCCGCATGGTGGAGAACCGGCGCAAGCTCTTCGCCGCGCAGGGGCTCTCCGCGGCCGAGATCTCCAGCAGGAACGCGCAGGCGGAGCAGGCGGTCGCCGAGTGCCGCCGCAAGTTCAAGCGCGAGAAGCAGGCGGAGCTCGACTACGCCGCCGACGAGAAGGAGGCGATCGAGCGCGCCGGGCCGAAGGCCACCGCGGAGCAGCGGATGAAGGCCTGGAAGGCGGTGCGGCGCGAGCGGCTCGCCGCCAGGTCGCCCTCCGAGCTCACGCCGGAGGAGCGGACGGAGCTGGCCGCCGGCGAGGGCGAGGAGATGAAGGCCACGCACAAGGCGATGGACGTGGCCCACGCCAACGATCCGGCCTTCATGCGCTACTCGCACTCGGCGCTCGCCTGCTACCACGGGTCGCGCCAGCGCCGGCTCGCGGCGCAGATCTCGGAGGAGGAGAACCTCCTCAAGCTCGGGACCGGCGACCGGCAGCGCTACTACACGCTCGTCAGCGACAAGAAGACCTCGGACGGCGTCCTGCAGCAGGTCGAGGCCGCGGCGGCGCGCTACCCCGGCGGCCTGATCCGCTGCGAGGATCGCAAGATCGCCGTCCTCGCGCACTGCCTCGCTATCCGGCTGGAGGGCGGGAAGCGCCAGCCCTCCTGCGAGGCGGAGGAGATCCAGCAGTACCTCCGGCTGGTGAGGTAGCCCGCCGCGGCGAACCGCCCGGCGGGTGCAGCGGCTCTCAGGGGGAGCAACGTCCCCGGAGGTATCCGCCTTGAAGCTCTCCCGCGCCGCCATCCTCGCTCCCGTCCCCGGGCGGGACGAGGTCCTGCTCGTCCAGCCGCTGTCGGGCCAGGCCGCCCTCGTCGAGCGGGACAAGGCGGCCGCGCTCGAGCGGCTCGCCGCAGGAGGTCCGCTCCCGGCCGGGATCACCGAGGAGACGCTCCGCGCCGCGCGCTTCGTGGTCGACTCGGACGACGACGACAGGACCTTCCTCGCCGAGGCGTGGGCCGCGTGGAGCGACGAGGCGGAGAAGACGCCGACGCAGCTCATCGTCGTGCCGACCTTCGGCTGCAACCTCCGCTGCACCTACTGCTACCAGGAGGTCTTCGATCCGTCCGCGCGGGGGCTCATCGCGCCCGAGGTGATCGAGGGGTTCTTCCGCTTCGTCGACGCGCGCTTCCAGGGGGAGTCGCAGCGCCCCTACCTGACCCTCTTCGGCGGCGAGCCGCTCGTCGACACCCCCGCCCACCACGATCGGCTCCGCCGGTTCCTCGACGGCGCCAAGGCGCGCGGCATGAAGGTCGCCGCGGTGACCAATGGCTACGACCTGGTCGCGTTCGCGGAGGAGCTCTCCGCCGGCGCGGTCAAGGAGATCCAGGTCACGCTCGACGGCCCCGAGGCGATCCACGACGCCCGCCGCCCCCACGGCTCCGGCGCCGGCACCTTCGTCCGCGCCGTCCGCGGCGTGGAGGCGCTGGTCGCCGCCGGCGTCCCGGTCAACCTCCGTGTGGTGGTGGACCGCGACAACATCGAGCACCTGCCCGCCCTCGCGCGGATCGCGCTGGAGAAGGGCTGGCTGGACCTTCCCGAGTCGCGCTTCAAGACGCAGATCGGCCGGAACTACGAGCTCTTCGGCTGCGCCAGCCAGCAGCGGCGCGACGCCCTCTTCGACCGCGTCTCGCTCTGGACCCGCTTCGCGGAGCTGGCCGCCGAGCACCCGGCGCTGCGCCGCTTCCACCTGCCCCGCTTCCACGGCATCCGCCACCTCGCGGAGAACGGGGAGCTGCCCGTGGCCAACTTCGACGCCTGCCCGGCGGCGAAGAAGGAGTGGGCCTTCTCACCCGACGGCGCCCTCTACGGCTGCACCGCCACGGTCGGCAACCCGAAGTACCGGCTCGGCAGCTTCTGGCCGGAGCTCCGGATCGACGAGGGCGCGGTCGCGCCCTGGCAGGCGCGCAACGTGACCACGATCGAGAAGTGCAAGAGCTGCGAGGTCGCGACCGTCTGCGGCGGCGGCTGCGCCGCGCTCGCCGACGCGCAGGGGCACGGCATCGGCGGTCCCGACTGCCGGCCCGTCAAGGAGCTCTACGGCATCGGCGCCCGGTTCTACGGGCTGGGCGAGTAGACCGCCTACCGGCCGCGCTGGGCGCTCTTCACCATCTGCTTCGTCACGAAGGGGTTCGACGGCTTCCCCGTTCGCAGCGAAGGGTGCTGCGGCTTCGCGTCCGGCAGGGCGGCGTGCTCGCCACCCTCCGCGGCGTGGGTGTGGGCCTTCACCGGCTTGCCGTCCTTCTTACGCTTCTTGCTCACGGGCATGCGGCGATCTTACACGGTTTCGGCCTGGACGCACGCGCCCGCGAACGACGAAGGGGCGACCCGAAGGCCGCCCCTTCACGGAATTGCCCCCTCACCCTGCCCTCTCCCCCGGTGGGGGAGAGGGGATGATCTCAGGAGCTACTTCGCAGCCTTCGCGTAGATGTCCTGGATGTCGTTCAGGAGCTTCACGGCGTCGGCCTTCGGGCGCTGGAAGGCGTTGCGCCCCATGATGGAGCCGAAGGCGCCGCCGTCGGCGAGCCCCTTGATCTCGGCCAGCACCTCGTCGGTCCCCTTCGCCTCGCCGCCGGAGAAGATCACGATCCGCTTGCCGCCGAAGGCCGCCTGGACGACGTGGCGGACGCGATCGGCCAGCGTCGCGATGGGGATCTCCTGCTTCTCGTAGACCTTCTTCGCCTCGGCCTGCTCGAGGTGGATCTTCGGCGGCTTCACCTTCACGATGTGGGCGCCGAGCTGGCAGGCGATCTGGGCCGCGTAGGCGGCGACGTCGATCGCCGTCTCGCCGTCCTTCGAGATCCCCTCGCCGCGCGGGTAGCTCCAGACCACCACCACGAGGCCGTTCGCCTTGGCCTCCTCGGTCAGCGCGCGGAGCGACTCGTACTGGGAGTTCCGGGCGGAGGAGCCCGGGTAGATCGTGTAGCCGATCGCGGAGCAGCCGAGCCGGACCGCCTCCTTCACCGAGGACGTCACGGCGCTGATCGGCGACGCCATCTTCGCCAGCGAGTCGGAGTTGTTGACCTTGAGGATGAGCGGGATCTGCCCGGCGAACTTCGCCGCGCCCGCCTCGATGAAGCCGAGCGGCGCCGCGTAGGCGCTGCAGCCAGCGTCGATGGCCAGCTGGAAGTGGTAGTCGGGGTCGTAGCCGGCCGGGTTGGGCGCGAAGGAACGGGCCGGCCCGTGCTCGAAGCCCTGGTCGACGGGGAGGATCACCATCTTGCCCGTGCCGCCGAGCCGGCCGTGCATGAGCATGCGGTGGAGGTTGGCGAGCGTCCCGGGGCTGTCGGAGCCATACCAGGACAGGATCTGCTTCACGCGCTCGGTCGTCGCAGCCATTCTCTTTGCCTCCAGTGGCGTTGAGGTTGAGCGCTCGAGGAGGGGGGCCCCCCCGAGGGCGGGCGGAATCTACGGAATCCCCCCCGCGACAGGCAAGCTCAATCCGGGGGCGCCTCCGGCGAAGCACCTCGCGGCCCACCCGCAGCCCTCGGCGGCGCAACGCAC
>JBAVTL010000364.1:0-2127 GCA_049696175.1 Anaeromyxobacteraceae bacterium | reverse complement strand
GGCGCGGATCCGTGGGCGGCGCTGCGCCGCTCGCTTGGACGAGGACAGCTCACCGAGGCCGTCGGCTGGCAGCGCCAGCTCGTCTCCGCGGGGGATGCCGAGCGCTGCGGGAGCGAGCCGGTCTCGGTCGAGGAGTGCGATCGCGCCCTGCGGGTGCTGGTCGAAGGGATCGGGAGCGTGCTGGCCGGCGACGGCGCCGGCGGCGGCAGGATCCTGGAGCCGCTCGGTGAGGCGTCCCAGTCGAACCTCAGCTTCAGGTGGCTCGCGCTCCTCTGGATCGCCCGGGCCGACCTGAGGAGCGGCGCCCTCCCGGCGGCCCGCGCCCACGTCCAGGAGGCGCTCACCGCGGCACGGCAGCTGGACATCGCGGCGCGGGCGCTGAGCCAGTGGATCGCCGCCGACGTGCTCGCGCAGGACGGCGACTCGACCCGCGCCATCGCCTGGCTCTCGGAGTCCCGGAGCCGCTTCGAGAAGACCGGGGATCGCTGGGGCATGGGGCAGACCTGGCTCTCCGAGGCGCGCGTCCTCACGTCCGCCGGGCGGGACGACGAGGCGGCGGAGGCCGCGCGGAGGGCCGCGGCGCTCCTCCCCGACTCGGAGGAGGCCCCGCTCGCGCTCGCCACGCAGGGCGCCGGCGCCGTCTTCTCGGGCCAGCTCGGCAGCCTCGCCCTCCCCGACCTCCTGGAGTTCCTCCGCTCCGGGAAGCGGACCGGCCTCCTGATCTGCAGCTCCGCCTCGGGCAAGGGAGCCCTCCGCTTCCGGGACGGCCTGATCACCGGCGCGGCCTCGCCGTCGACCCCGGGCGTCGGCGAGCTGCTCGTCCGCGCGAGGAAGGTGACGCCCGAGGCGCTCGAGGCGCTCTCCGCCACCCTCGGTCCGGATCGACACGACCCACGCCTCGGGGAGCGGTTCGTCCGCGACGGGCTCACCGACGCCCCCTCCGTGAGGAAGGCGCTCGAGCAGCTGATCGGCCTCGCCGTGCGCGAGCTGATGCACTGGACCGAGGGGGAGTTCACGTTCAACCGCGAGACGCAGCTGACGCCGGACTCGCCCGGGCTCGCGGTGGCGCTCGATCCGCAGGGGCTGCTGCTCAACTTCTTC
The DNA here is from genome assembly GCA_049696175.1 of Anaeromyxobacteraceae bacterium. Taxonomy (GTDB): domain Bacteria; phylum Myxococcota; class Myxococcia; order Myxococcales; family Anaeromyxobacteraceae; genus DATIVK01. The sequence goes on along the minus strand of JBAVTL010000364.1, from coordinate 1,026 downwards.
AAGGAGCTGGACGAGGCGTCGCGCGACGCCGCGTCCCCCTGACGCGCCCGCGGGTTCGCGCGCCGACGACCATGGTACCGCCGACGATGCCAACCTCCCGCGCCACCGACACGCACGATCCGACCCGCCTGGTGGGGCTGAAGCTCGGCAACTACCGGCTGGAGCGGCTGATCGGGCGCGGGCGCATGGGCGTCGTCTACCTCGCGAACGACGAGGCCCTGCTCCGGCCGACCGCCATCAAGCTGCTCTCCTGGAAGGCCGCGGACGCCCAGGGGCAGGACCCGGTCCGCTGGTTCCTCGGCGAGGCGAGGATGGTCGCCCGGATCAACCACCCCCGGGTGATCCAGATCTACGGCGCGGCGCGCCAGGGGGAGCACTGCTACATCGCGATGGAGTACGTCGTCGGGCGATCGGCGGAGGCGATCGTCGCCGAGGGACCGATCGCGCCCGAGGTGGCGACCAGCATCCTGCTGCAGGCGGCGGCCGCGCTCCACGCCGCGCACGCCTGCGGGATCATCCACCGCGACGTGAAGCCGGCAAACCTCCTCGTGGACGCCGGCGGCGTCACGAAGCTCGGCGACTTCGGGATGGCGCTCGGCTCCGCCGAGCTCGCCGTCGGCAACGCCCACCTCCGCGTTGGCACCCCCTACTACACCGCGCCGGAGATCTGGGCGGGCGGCAAGGCCAGCGCCTCCTCGGACATCTACTCGCTGGGCGCGACCTGGTTCCACCTGCTCACGGGGCGCCCACCATTCCCGGGCGAGAGCGTCACCGCGGTCGAGCAGGCGCACCTGCACGCGCCGGTGCCGGATCCGCGCGCGCTCGTCCCGTCGCTGCCGTCGTCCTGCGCCGCGCTGATCCGGCGCGCCCTCGCCAAGGACCCCGGCGCGCGTCAGGCGTCGGCGCTCGTCCTCATGCAGGAGGGGCGGGCAGTGATGCAGGACTTCGCCGCTCCGAGCGGCGCGCCTCGGTCAGCAGCGCACGCCGCCGCCGAGCCCTCCCTGCCCCCGCTCCCAGAGCCGGGGC
>JBAVTL010000363.1:0-3436 GCA_049696175.1 Anaeromyxobacteraceae bacterium | reverse complement strand
CGGCCCCGACGGCCAGCGGCAGGTAGAGCCGGAACGTGGTCCCCACTCCAGGCGTGCTGGCCACCTCCACGTCGCCTCCGTGCTGCTGGAGGATCCCGTGGACCGTCGCCAGCCCCAGCCCCATCCTCTTCGCGCTCCCCTTCGTCGTGAAGAAGGGCTCGAAGATCCTCGGGAGGGTCTTCGCGTCGATTCCGCTCCCCGTGTCGGAGACGGTGACGAGCACGTAGCGCCCCTCCGGCCGCTCGCGGGCCACCCAGGGGGTCCGTCCGTCGAGCCCAGGCACCGCCACCGCGATCGTGAGCCTCCCACCACCCGGCATCGCCTCCCGGGCGTTGGCCGCGAGGTTCAGGACCACCTGCTGCAGCTGGGTCGGATCGGCCCGGACGTTCGCGGCGACGCTCCCAGGCTCCACCTGGAGCTCGACCGCCTCGCCGACCGCGCCGCGGAGGGTCTTCTCCAGCGCGCGGAGCTCCGCGTTCAGGTCGATCACCTGCGTCTCCAGCACCTGCCGCCGGCTGAAGGCGAGGATCCGCCGCGCGAGCTCGGCCCCATGCCGCGCGGCCACGATGATCTCCTGCATGTCGGCGCGGAGCGCGTGATCGGGAGGGAGGTCCTGCGCGGCGAGGGTGGCGTTGGCGATTATGGGCGTCAGCAGGTTGTTGAAGTCGTGGGCGATCCCCCCCGCGAGGACCCCGAGGCTGTCCATGCGCTGCTCGGCCTGGAGCCGCACCTCCAGCAGGCGCCGCTCCTCCTCCGCCTTCCGCTGCGCGGCGTCGCGGGCGTCGAGCGCCTCCAGCAGCCGGTCGAAGGAGGCCGCCAGCCGCGCGACCTCCCCCTCGCCGGCGCCGCCGATCCGCTGTCCCACGGTGGGGTTCTCCGCGATCCGCTCCACGGCCTCCGTCATCTCGACGAGCGGACGGGTCGCGCGCCGGAGCGAGAGCCAGACCGCGATCGAGAGGAGCACCACCCCTGCGGCCGCGGCCCCGACATAGAGCGGGCGCGTCGCACGGAAGGGGGCGCGGACCTCGTCGATGGGCATGGAGGCGAAGACGAACCAGTCGACGGCGTCCAGCCGCTTCACGGCGGCGAGGATGCTCGTGCCGGAAGTGTTGGTCGTCTGCATGACCCCCTCGAAGCCTTCGTCGATCGCCCGATCGACCGCCACGTTGCCGCCGCGCGGGACGGACCGCAGGACGCGCGCCGGGTCGGGATGGCTGACGCGGAGCCGATCGCGCGTCATGATGACGAAGTAGCCAGCCTTGCCGATGGCGATCTTCGAGAGGTCACCCGCGACGTTCGCGCCGTCGACCCGGACCGCCCCGTGGAGCTGGCCGATCACGAGCCCTCTGGCGTCGCGGACTGGGACCGCGACGGTGATCGCCACCGCGCCGGGGGTGAACGCCGACGCGAACGGGCGCGAGATGAGCGGACGCCCGGTCAGCGCGACGCCGGACCACGCGTCATCCCCGCGCAGGTCCCTCCCGCGAGCCCCGGGGACCGCTGGGCTCTGCACGAGCAGGCTGCCCTCGGTCGAGACGAACCGGAGCCCCTCGTCGAAGAGGAGGTGCAGCGTGATCCGATCGTCGAGGAAGCGCTGCCCCTCCTCCGGGTCGGCCAGGTGCCGCGGGGCCACCGCGCGGGAGATCCGGTCCAGCGCCTCCTTCATCGCCTGGAGCCGCTGATCCAGGTCGTGCGCGATCCGCGACGTGAGCAGCTGCTGCTCGCCTGCGATCCCCGCCTCGTACTGACGCTGGAAGTACTGGATCGAGAAATAGACGAGCGCGGCGACGAACGGGATGAAGACCGCTGCGGCGGCGCCCGCGGTCCGCGCCGTCAGTCCAGGACCGCCGCTCTTCCCCGCGCCATCCATCGACCGACCCCCCGGCCACCTCGGGGACGATAGCATCCGGGGATTCAGCGCGTCTTCTCGATCGAGCCACCACCCAGCACGACGCCGTCGGCGTAGACGACCGCCGCCTGCCCGGGTGCGGCAGCGTAGACGGGCTCGTGGAAGGCGACCTCGAACCGATCGGCTCCCACGCGTCGAATCGCCGCGGGCGCCGCCCCGGGCATGGAGCGGATCTGCACCGCGGCCTCGAAGAGCTCCGGGAGCTCCCTGTGCCAGGTCGCGTCCGACACGGAGATCCACCGGGCCAGGGTCGCCTCGCGCGGGCCGACCCGGACGGTCGCCGTGAGCGGGTCGATGGCGGTGACGTAGAGCCGCCCGGCCGACGCGACCCCCAGCCCCCTCCGCTGACCGATGGTGTAGCGCCCATAGCCTTCGTGGCGCCCCAGGACGCGCCCGGCGCCGTCCACGATGGGCCCGGGCGTGAGCGCCCGCGGAGCCCGCGCCGCCAGGATCTGCGCGTGGTCGCCGTCCTCCACGAAGCAGATCTCCATGCTGTCCGGCTTGTCGTGCACTCGCAGCCCGAGCCGCCGCGCGAGCTCGCGCGTCTCGCCCTTCCCAGGGAGCTCCCCGAGCGGAAGGACGAGCCGGCCGAGCGCTGCCCGCGGCAGCGCGAAGAGGACGTAGGACTGGTCCTTCCCGAGCGCGGCGGCCCGGGCGATCGCGGGGGAGCCGTCGCGCTCGACCACCCTCGCGTAGTGCCCGGTCGCGACGCCGTCGAAGCCGAGCGCCTCGGCGTGGCGCAGGAGGCGCGCGAGCTTCACGTCGCGGTTGCAGCGGACGCAGGGGTTCGGGGTGCGGCCCGCCGCGTACTCGGCGGCGAAGGCGTCGATGATCCGCTCGAACTCCGCCGCCGCGTCGAGGACGAAGAGCTCGATCCCCAGCTTCACCGCCACGCGGCGCGCGTCGGCGGCGTCCTGCGGCGAGCAGCAGCCCCGGGAGTCGCCGTCGGGATCCCCCGCGCGCCCCAGGCAGAGGAAGACGCCCGTCACCTCGTGCCCGGCGTCGCGCAGGAGCGCCGCGGCCACGGAGGAGTCGACCCCACCGCTCATCGCCACGAGTATGCGCCGCCTGGGACCAGCCATCGGGGGCGCACTGTAGACGACGCTCGACCGAAGCGTGATCACCCTGCTGCCACTTTCCTTGGCCTTTGGATTTACCACTTTAGTGGCATCATCCTTGGGTTCCGATCATGCTGAAATCGCAGTCCAGACACTCGGGGGGCGAGGGAACGCCGTGGCTGCCACGATCATCTCAACCGGACACAGCGCCAAGCCCCACGCCGCCGAGGCCGCCCGGGAGGCCGTCCGCTCGGCGCTCCGTGGCGCGTCCGAGCCGGCGTTCGCGATCGTCTTCTCGACCGATCAGTACGATCACGACGCGCTCGCCGGCGCGTTGAACGCGGAGCTCGGCATCCCGTGGGCCGGCTGCTGCACGGCAGGCGTCTTCACGGCGGACGCGATCCTCGCCGAGGGTGTGGTCGTGGGGATCGTCTCGTCGAGAGAGCTGCGGTTCGGCGTCGGCGCGGCC
>JBAVTL010000362.1:0-3085 GCA_049696175.1 Anaeromyxobacteraceae bacterium | reverse complement strand
GCCGAGCCTCCACCCGATCGCGGCGCGTTCACCAAGCGTCCCGCGCGGCGCGCCCAGCAGACGGTCGACGATCTCTTCGACGAGGCGTTCCAGCGCTGACGTCGGAGCGCGTCGAAGTCCGCTGACCGTGCGCCGCGGCGATCGGACCGACACGGTGCGCGTCACGCGGACGGTGGTCAGGGGCTGAGGCGGCGGCGTATACACGGTTGGTCACGCTACCCGCAGAACTTCACGATCGCCTTCTCCAGCACCGCCGCCGCCTTCTCGAGCTCCTCGATCTCGACGAACTCGCCCGTCCGGTGGGCCTGCTTGATGTCGCCGGGGCCGAAGACGCAGGCCTCGGCCCCCATCCCGACGACCTCGGGCAGCTCCGTCCCGAAGGGCACGGTCTTCGACTTGTGGCCGCTCTCCTCCTCCAGGAACTTCACGATCTCCGCTTCGGGGTGCGTCACCGCGGCGGCGTCGGTCCGGAGCGGCGCGATCGAGACGTTGATCTTGCCCGCGTTGGCCTCCACGAGCCGCCGGGCGGCATCCTCCAGGAGCCGGAGCGCCTTGCGCGGGTCCTGCCCGGGGAGCGGCCGCCACTCGTAGCTGAAGCGGCACTCGCCCGCGATGATGTTGCGGGCCTTCCCGCCGCCGATGACGCCGACGTTCCAGGTGGTCCACTGCGGGTTGAAGCTGCGGTCCTTCTCCTCCTTCAGCATCTCGCCGATCTTCTCGAGGTCGGTGAAGAGCTTCCCGACCGCGTGGATGGCGGAGGCGCCGACGTCGGGGTAGGCGCTGTGCCCCTCCACGCCGTGGACCTGCACCTCGACCGCGCAGTAGCCCTTGTGGGCGCGGATCGGGACGAGGCTCGTCGGCTCGCCGACGATCGCGTGGCGCGGGTGGATCCGCCCCTCGGCGACGATCTGCTTCGCCCCGAGGCAGCCCACCTCCTCGTCGGCGGTGAAGAGGATGGTGAGCGGGTGCGCCCCCGCCTGCGTCCGCGCCGCCGCCGTCAGGGCGCTCGCGACGAACCCCTTGTTGTCGGCGGCGCCGCGCCCGTAGATGCGCCCCTCGGTCTCGACGGCGGCGAGCGCGTCCTTCCACTCGGCGTCGAAGGGGACGCAGTCGGTGTGGCCGACGAGCGCGAGGCCGCCCGGCTGGTCTGGGCCGCGCCGGCAGACGAGGTTGTACTTGTCGACCCGCGCCTCGTCCTTCCACTTCATCCGGCGGGTCTCGAAGCCGAGCGCCTTCGCCTCCTTCTCGAGGAGGTCGATGATCGGGGCGTTGGTGCGTGTCGAGGTGGAGTCGACGGCGACGAGCGCCTTGAGGGTCTCGACGAGATCCATGGTGCGTCCAGCCTAGACCAAGGCGCCCGCCGCCGCACGGAAGGGAGCGGCGATAGCGGGGACGCTAGCCGCGCGCAGCTCCCCTCGAGGACCCACGGCTCGGGTCCCAGCCGATGGCCCCCTGGTCACACGCGTCGACGCAGGCGAGACAGGTGAGGCAGTTCGAGTCGATCTGTCCCCCCCTCGCATCGACGGCGGGGCGGATCACCTCGGGCTGACAGCAGGCCGTCACGCAGGCGCCACAGCCCGTGCAGTCGGAGGAGACCGCGAGCTGCGCCTTGCCCAGCCAGACACCGATGGCGCCCCAGGGGCACGCGTAGTTGCACCACGTGCGCCCTCCCTTCCAGAACCCGAGACCCAGGATCAGCGGGAAGGCGATGGCGAACGGGCAGGCGAGCCAGAGTATCCAGAGCTTGGCGAACACTGCCTCCCGGTAGCTGCCCGCCATCGTGGCCGGGAGCCCCATCCGCCAAGGGAGGAAGGCGACCGCGAAGATCCCCACGAGGAGGGCGACGAAGGCCTTCCGGAGGACACGGCTCTTCAGGAAGGGCCCGGCGCGATCTACGGGGTTGATTCCGTCGGCGATGAAGCTGGTCGGGCAGTACTGGCCGCAGTAGTGGCGCCCGAAGGCGGCGGGGAGGAGGAAAGCGCCGACGAGCCCGAGCGCCGGGATGAACCACCACTCGAGCGGCGCCTTGTACCAGGGGTTCTCCAAGAAGGAGAGCCCGAGGAGGACCACGAGCACGGTGAACACGAGGAACGACGTGAGCTGGTTGCGGCGACGGACGTCGCGGAAGCGGATGCGGGTCATGGAGGGGCTCCGTAAGCCAGTGAGGACCGGGTCGTCAGGGCGCGGCGGCGATTGCCCGCCACGCCAGGGCGAAGGCATCGCAGGCCGCGCGGGGGAGCGGCCGGTCGATCCGCCCCCGCAGGCGTAGCTCCACCACCTTGAGGATCGATCCCATGAAGACGCCCGCGACGAGCTCCGTCGACCCCGGGACGATCTCGCCGCGCCGCTGCCCCTCCTCGATCCAGCGCTCGACGGCCTGGAACGGCGCCGCGAGGCAGATGGGGGGCTCCTCGGGATCGACCTCGGAGTGGCGGACGAAGAGCATGTACTCGAGCCGATCGGGATCCCGCTCGCAGGCCTCGTAGAGGAGCCGGGTCAGGGCCTGAAGGCGTCCGCGCGCGGTGGGCTCGGGCTCGGCCAGCTCTCGCATGGCCGCGAGAATCCCCTCCATCGTCTCGCGATAGAGGGCGGAGGCGATCGCCTGCTTGTCGGCGAAGTGGTGATAGATGGACCCGACGCTGACGCCCGCTTCCCGGACGATCTCCGGCATCGAGGTGTTGAAGTAGCCGCGCCGGACGAAGAGCTGGCGAGCGGCGGCCAGGACCCGGTCGCGAGCGCCCGCCCTCGGAATCCTCCCGGCACCCCGGCGCTCGCTGGCCTCTAGAACGGACATTCTAGAATGCGCGTTCTATTCGGCGCGCATGGCCTTGTCAAGCCGGCCCCTCGTCCCGCCGCGGGGGCGGGAGCGCCGCCTGCCGTGTCGGCCCTACGGCAGCAGCAGCGCGGTCGCGTCGAGCTCCAGCCTCACGCGCTCGATCGCCCTCGCCGTCACCTCGCGGTGCTGGTGGACGGCGACGATCGCCGCCTCCACGGCCTTCTTCTTCGCCGCGCCGGTGGCCCAGGAGACGGCGAGCCGCTCCTCCTCCGCCTCGGCCAACGCTCCGAGCCGCGCGAGGGCCGCCTG
>JBAVTL010000361.1:0-5599 GCA_049696175.1 Anaeromyxobacteraceae bacterium | reverse complement strand
CCTCCAGCAGCTCGATCCGGGCGAGCAGGTCGGAGAGGCTGCGCCTGGCGGTCGGAGCGGTCACGGCCCGCAGCCTGCCACGCCCCCCCGCCCGCGCAAGAAATCGCTCCGGGCACGGCTTTCTAGCCGCGCCGCCGCGTGCTATTCCGCCTCTGTCCATCATCCGTCGCTGGGTAGGAGCACGCTTGAGCGATCGCCCGGTAGTCGAGCCCCCGTACGAGCCGCCGCTGACCGACCCGGAGGTCGATCGGATCCTCCTGGACGCGGCCGGGCCGCACCGCGACATCCCGCTGGCCCGCCAGATCTTCGTCAACCGGAACCTCCGGCTCGACAAGATCGACCTCGTCGGCTTCGACATGGACTACACGCTCGCCGTCTACCAGCTCCAGCAGATGGAGCGGCTCTCCCTGGAGATGACGGCGGCGCGGATGGTCGAGGCCCACGGCTACCCTCGCGACTTCCTCTCGATCCAGTACGACCCGCTCTTCGTCATCCGCGGCCTGGTGGTGGACAAGCCGTTCGGCAACATCTTCAAGATGGACCGGCACAACCACGTCGGCCGGTGCTACCGGGGCCGGCGCGCCCTGCGGTTCGACGACGTGAAGCCGCTCTACCGGGACGAGAAGATCCACCTCTCGTCACCGCGCTTCCACTGGATCGACACCTTCTTCGCGCTCCCCGAGGCCTGCCTCTTCGCCGAGGCGGTGGCCCGCTTCGACGCCCGCGGCGAGTCGTTCGACCCGACCCGGCTCTTCGAGGACATCCGGCAGGCGATCGACTCGATCCACGCCGACGGCACGCTCAAGGCGGTCGTGAAGCAGGACATCGGCCGCTTCGTGGTGCGGGATCCGGAGCTGGGACCGGCCCTCCACAAGCTCCGGTCCGGCGGCAAGAAGCTCTTCATGCTGACCAACTCCTTCTGGGACTACACCGACGCGGTGATGCAGCACGTCCTCGACGGCGTCCTCCCCGAGTACCCGAGCTGGCGCAACTACTTCGACGCGATCGTCACCGGCGCCGGCAAGCCCGGCTTCTTCACGCAGGAGCGCCCCCTGTACGTCCTCGGGCCGGACGGCGAGGTCCAGGGCGAGGCGCAGTCGCTGGAGCGCGGCCGGATCTACCAGGGCGGGAACCTCGCCGAGTTCGAGCGGCTCATCGGCATCGGCGGAGACCGCGTCCTCTACGTCGGCGATCACATCTACGGCGACATCCTCAAGTCGAAGCGCAGCTCGCTCTGGCGCACATGCATGGTGGTGGAGGAGCTCGAGCGCGAGGTCGCCTGGCTGGAGCTCAACCGCGACGCGCTCGGGGAGATGGGGCGGCTGGAGGAGCTCCGCGTCCGGCTGGAGGACGAGCTGGCCGCGCACCGCGCCGCGCTCAACGGCGTCGAGCGGCGGCTCGAGCGGGACGGGCTCGGCCCGGGTGACCGCGTGCGGGTCGACGGGGAGCGCCGGAGGTTCAAGGCCGAGCTGGAGACCCTGCGGCGGGCCCACCGCGACGCCAACGAGCGGCTTCGGGAGCTCGAGCGCTGCGTCGAGGAGGGGCTCAACCCGCACTGGGGGCTGACCTTCAAGGAGGGGAACGAGAACTCGCGCTTCGCCGAGCAGGTGGAGGACTACGCCTGCGTCTACACCAGCCGCGTCTCCAACTTCCTCAGCTACTCGCCGATGCAGTACTTCCGCTCGCCCCGCGCGACGATGCCGCACGAGCGGCTCGTCCCGCGCCTCTCCCCCTGGGGCGAGGAGCACGCCCTCCCCGCCGCCAGCGCCCGGCCGTCCAAGGCGGCAAAGTGACCGACATGTTCACCTCCTCCTCGAACGCACCGTTCCACCCTCCCTCCCAGACGGTCCCCCTCGCGCAGGCGCTGGACCGGGAGCCCCGGCTCATCCTCCGGCAGCGCCGCGAGTGGCTCGAGCTCTTCACCGACTTCGAGCAGGCCAACAAGTACGTGATCCTGACCGAGGGGGGCGCGCTCGCCGGATGGGCGATGGAGAAGCCGGGCGGCATCGGCCGGTTCCTCGCGCGGAGCTTCCTGAAGGCGATGCGCCCGTTCGAGCTGATGGTCTTCCCGCCGGAGGGGCCGGTGGCGCAGCCCGAGCTCTCGGTCAGGCGCCCGTGGACCTGGTTCTTCGCCCACCTCTACGTCTGGGACCGAGAGGGACGCCCGATCGGCCAGATCCGCCAGCGCTGGTCCTGGCTTCGACGGCGGCTCGACCTGGAGCTGCCGGACGGCCGGGTGATCGCGCGGATCACTGGGCCCCTGCTCCACCCCTGGACCTTCATCGCGGAGCGCGGCCCCGACGGGAACGCGAGGGAGACCGGCCGCATCGAGAAGCAGTGGGGCGGCATCCTGAAGGAGGGCTTCACCGACGCCGACACCTTCCTCGTGAGCTTCGGCGAGCAGGACCCGACCTTCCGCCGCCTCCTCCTCGCCGCCGCCGTGCTGATCGACTTCCGCTGGTTCGAGCGGCGCGGGTAGCGCGCCCGCGCGCTTGACCCCGCGCGGGGCGCCGCGTACACCCGACGGCGGCAGAGCTTCCCAGGCTGGTGCCGGGCCCGGTCTTCAAAACCGGTGTGTGGTGCTGAGAGGCGCTGCAGGTGGGTTCGATTCCCATGCTCTGCCGCCATTCGCCCCCTGCTCCAGGTAGCCAGCTCGGCTCCGGGGCGGTATTACCTTGGTATGACCAAGCGAACGGTCCAGAGGGTCGAGCGCAAGGCCGTGGCCGCCTACCGAGCCACCTCCGCAACGCAGGCGATCATCAAGCGCGCTGCCGCCCTCGCCCACGTCAAGCCGTCGGTCTACGTCGGACGCGCCGCCGAGGAGCGCGCGCGCCGGGACGTGGCTGAGGCCGAGCGGACCGCCGCGCGCAAACGGCTGGGCGCGTTCCTGGACGCGATGCAGGACGCTCCTGGCAAGCTGACGGAGGATGAAGCGGCCGACCTCGGTCGCGAGGCGGTCGCCGCCGCGCGGACCTTGCCGTGAAGCGGCTGGTGCTCGACGCCTCCGCGCTCGTCTCCGCGGCGTGCTCTCCCGGCGGGGGCGCCATCCTCGTCGTGATGCAGGCCGTCCGCCTCGGCCTCGTCCAGCTCGTGGTCGCCGACGAGGCGGAGGCCGAGTATCGGCGCGCCATGGAGCACGAGCGCGTCCGGCGCTACTCGCGGGTCCCGGATCGTCAGGCCTTCGTCACCGCGCTCTGCGCAGCCGCCGAGCGCGTGCAGCCGGCCCCGATCCCGTTGCCGATCCGTCATCCTGCCGACGCGCTCTACCTGGGGATCGCGCTCGCCGGGCTCGCTCCCGTGGTCCTGTCCTTCAACGTCCGTCACTTCCTCCCACCGCTGGCAGCGAACGAGCGGCGCGAGCGCCACCCACGCCGCGCGGAGGCAGCGGGTGTGTCCGTGATGGAGCCGAGGCTCTACCTCCCCGAGCTGCGCGACGCGCTCGGCTGACCCGGTCCAGCCCCTCCCCTCACTCCAGATCGTGCACGTGGAAGTGCGCGCGCCGCTCCACCCCGTGCCGGTGCGCGTGGCGGTGGGCCAGGCCGCTCTCGACCAGGAGCCGCTCGTCGGCGAGGAGCCGTTCGATCGGGCCGTCGAAGAGCACGCCCTGACGATCGGGGGCGAGCAGGATGGCGCGATCGCCGAGCTCCGCCGCCACCGTCAGGTTGTGGGTCGAGGCGAGGGTCGTGACGCCCTCGAGCCCCGCGAGGAAGTCGACGAGCTTGCCCGCCGTGGCTGGGTCGAGCCCGGCGGTCGCCTCGTCGAGGAGCAGGACCCTGGGCCCGATGGCGAAGAGCGCGGCCAGCGCCACCCGCTTCTTCTCGCCGCCCGAGAGCTCGAAGGGCGGCCGGCCGAGGAGCGGCGCCACGTCTAAGGCGTCCGCCCAGCGCGCGACGCGCGCGTCGACGTCGGGGAGCCCGAGCTGGCGCGGGCCGAAGGCGATCTCGTCGGCCACGGTAGGGTTGAAGAGCATCGCGTCGACGTTCTGGAAGAGGAAGGCCACCTCGCCGCGGAAGCGCCTCCGGAAGTCCGTCCCCGCGAGCGACGTCGAGTCCACGCGCTCGCCGCCGTAGAGGATGGAGCCCGACGACGGGAAGAGGAGCCCGTCCAGGAGCCGCAGCAGCGTCGTCTTCCCGCAGCCGTTCACGCCCAGCAGCACCACCCGCTCGCCGGGGCGGATCGCGAAGGTGACGTCGCGCAGGACGCTGCGCCCTGCCAGCTCGACCGAGAGCTTCTCCAGCGAGAACATCAGAACCCCCGCGAACGGATGGCGTCGGCGACTTCCTGCGCGTTGCGCGAGGCCAGGGTGAAGAGCGTCGCGGTCACGCCGGCGGAGCTGCGTGCGACGTCGATCGGCCCCGGCCGCCTCGCCATGCGGCTCCTCAGCCCGAGGAGCGACTCCAGCTGGAGGCGCCGGAGGGCGTGGATCTGCGCCAACGTCACGACGAGCAGCCGCGACGCCAGCGGCCAGGGCTCGAGCGCCCGGAGCAGGTCCACCCTGGCGAGGACGGCGAAGCCGACGAAGGCGATGAGGACGGCGCGGAGCGTCAGGGCCGCGAACGGCGCGAGCGGCGGGCGCTCACCGAGGAGGCGAAGCCACCCCCACGACGCGAGCGAGAGCCCCGCCGAGAGCGGCAGCACCGTGACGAGGGCCCGCCGGAGCGGCCACGGGCCGCGCGCGAAGAGGACGAGCGCCACGACCCACCCGGCCGCGAGGAGTCGAAAGTCCGTCACCGCCGAGAGCGCGAACGCCGCGGCGAGCCAGCCCGCGAGGAGACGCCGACCAACGCGGGGATCACGCGATCGCACGTGCGCCCGCCCTTCGGAGGAGCCGCAGGGTGAGGAGCGTGTAGGCGCCCTCCGCCACCCCGCCGACGGTGAGGCTCGGCGCCATCATCGCGGCCATGAGGACCGGGAACGGGACCGGGAACTGGCCCGGCGCCAGGGCGTGCTGGAGCCCGAGGACCCCGGCGATCGCGAGCGACGAGACCTGCAGCGCGACGTAGCCGGCGACGAACGAGCCCCAGCCAGGGGAGAGGCGACGCAGGGCACGGTGCGCGAGCCAGCCCGCGACGGGCCCGAGGAGCCCCATCGCGAGCCCGTTGACGGCGAGGGTCGTCACGCCCCCCGCGCCGAAGAAGAGCGCCTGCAGGAGGAGCACCAGCGATGCGCAGACGAAGGCGGCGAGCGGCCCGTGCGTGAGCGCCAGGAGCGTGACCCCGACCACGTGGACGGACGTCCCTCCAGGTACCGGCAGCATGATGGTCTGCATCACGAAGGCGAGCGCTGTGAGACACCCAACGACCGGCAGCGCGTCGGCCGCGTCGCGGCCGAAGTGCCGGCGCACGCCCCACGCCCAGAGCGGCGCCGCCACGGCGTAAGCCGGGAGCGTGAGCTGGGGCGAGAGGAAGCCGTCGGGGACGTGCATCGCCTACCCGCCACTCCCCTGCCGTCGCCACCGCTGCACCATGAAGAGGGCGGCGAAGAGCCCCAGGATCCCACCCACCGCCCGCAGGACGTCCAGGGCCTTCCCCCTCCCGCCGCGCTCTGCGCCCGCGACGGGCGGACAGGCCGGCCCCGGCGCGGCGGCGACGGCGACGCT
>JBAVTL010000360.1:0-2580 GCA_049696175.1 Anaeromyxobacteraceae bacterium | reverse complement strand
CTGCGCGGCTGCGCCGGCTTCACCTTCCCCTCGTTGAAGCCCTTCGACATCTCCACGTATAGGGCCGCCATCTCCTCGGGCAGCCCCGCCTGCACCATGCCCTTCTGCGCGTCGGGGTACGCGAAGTGGAGGTACCGGAGGTCGGGCCTGCCGATCGCCCTCCCGAGGGCGGCGGTCACCTCGGTGAGTGTCAGGTCACGCTCGCCGTGGAGCTCCTGGACCACGTGTCCCGACCAGTCGAGCGCCAGCATGCGCCGGGCAGCCGCCTCGCCGATGTCGCGCGAGGCGATGTGCGCCATCTTCAGGTCGGGGCGGAGCGCGCCGCCGTTCGCCCCCGTCGCCCTGATGATCCCGACGGCGCCGAGGTTGTTCTCGAAGAAGTAGCCGGGGCGGAGGCAGAGGGCGGAGAGGCCAGGGATCCTGCCGAGCCGCTGCTCGAGGACGTGGAGGCCGGCGACCGGCCCGTTGCCGGTCTCGAGGTCTGCGCCGATGGAGGAGAGCACCACCGCGTACGGCACGCCGGCCGCCTCCAGGGCGTCGCCGATGATGCCGGCGGTCCGGTCCTGCCACGCGCGGATCCCCTTGCCGAGGTACGGCGGGAGCATGACGAAGGCTGCGCGCGCTCCGTCTAGCGCTCGGCGAAGGAAGGCCTTGTCGTCCACCGAGCCCGCGGCTGCCTCGGCGCCGCGCGCCACTAGCGCGGCGAGCTTGTCGGCGCTGCGCGCGACGATGCGGACCGGCCTCCCGGCGTCCAGCAGCCGGAGGGTGACGACGCTTCCTACGTGACCGGTGGCCCCGAGGACCACGTTAAACGTCTTGGCCATATCTCGGCCCCTTTCTCCTGCTCGTGTGGGGTCCGAAAGATGTATAGGCCGGCGCGGGAGCGCACGGGTCAGTTGGGGCGGGCCTCTCGGGCGGCGCCCGCAGCGCGGCACCCGAAGGGAGCGGCTACTCCGCCTTCGTGGGATGGTGCGGCTTCTTCTTAGGCACGACCAGCCCGCGGGAGAGCCGCCGCAGCACGCGCTTCAGCTGCCGACGCTTGTACCGGACGTGGGCGCTGTCGCCCGCCTCGTTGTGGCGCTGCGTCTCGGCGTCGACGACCTGGAACTCCACGGCCGAGTAGACGATCCGTCCGAGCTCGTCGTTCACCGCGGCCGCGCGCGGGACGAGCTCGTCGATCCGGATCGGCACGTCCACGATGAAGTTCAGGACGCGGTAGGCCCGCCCGCTCAGCTCGTTCTGCGGCGTGGCCGGATCGGGCTCCTCCTCGTCGTGCGGAAACTGGAGCGCCGCGCCGAGCTGCGCGCCCTTCGGGTGCCTCCTCAGCAGGTCGGCGAAGTCGACGAGGTTGTTCTGGGTCTGCCCGGGGACCGTGTGGTTGAACGGGAAGAGGCTCTCGGTGAGCTGGAGCACGACGGCTGGGATCTGCTCCCGCCGCTCCGTCACGATCCGGTAGCGGAGCCGGTCGAAGATCTGCGCGGCCAGGGTCTCCCGCTTCGCGATGAGCTTCGTCATCAGCGAGTGGCGCGGCTTCACGTTGCCGCCGAAGCCCACGATGGGGAGCCCCGCCTTGCGCAGGCGGGTCAGCTCCGCGCTGACCCGGTGGTCGAGCTTCTCCGCGAGGTCGGCCTCCCGCACCGGCGTCCGTGAGAGGAGCTCGCGCGCCTCGAGGTGCTGCACCACGTGCATCACCTTGAGCACGACGCACGCGATCCGCCGGTACCGCACCGGCTCGATCACGCCGCTGGCGAGCAGGAAGAGGGAGCGGAGATCCCCGGGGTGCGCGACCGCGTCCGCCACGCGGTAGCCGAAGACCTTCCTCAGGTACTCGACCGCCTGCGCCAGGATCTCCCGGATCCGCCGCTCGTCGCGGGGATCCGAGAGATCGAAGAGGTTGATGGCGAGGAAGCGATCGACCTCCTCCGGCGTCTCGAGGTCGAGCCTGCGCCAGTCGACGACCGAGCCGCCGCGCAGCACGAGCCGCAGCGTCTCGAGCTGACGGACCCCCATCCTCTCGAGGGGCCGGAGGCCTGGCCCGTCGTCCTGGGCCTCCTCCGGCTCCGGCTTCGGCTTCCCTGACATCGACCTCCGGTCCGCTGCGGCCAGCGTCGCCTAGAACTTGAACGGGAACGTGACCCCGGTGCGACCGTTCACCGAGCGCGGGAAGCGGATGCCCTTGATGACCGAGGAGAGGCACCCGGCGAGCGCCTGGCTCGGGCACGGCGCGCCGCACTTGACGTCGCGCGCCCCGCCCTCCGGCGTGATCCCCCAGCGCATGGTCAACACGCCGTCCACGGGGTTCCTCTCGCCGCAGGTAGCGAGCGAGTCGAAGCGGCCCTTGATCGCCTCGGTGATCTGGCCGTCGCTCACCTGGGCAGGGAGCGCGGCGCTTCCGCCCGGCTTCGGCGGCACGTAGACCGAGCGGCCGGACCCGCCGCCCGCGCCGAGCGCGTCGGAGAGCGCGTCGTCGCCGCCACCGTCGATCCCGTCGAGGAGCGAGTCGCCCTTCCTCTTGGGCGCCGGCGTGGGCGGAGGAGGAGGCGGTGGCGTCCGGCTCGCGACGGCGGTCCGGGGGGGCAG
>JBAVTL010000359.1:0-2249 GCA_049696175.1 Anaeromyxobacteraceae bacterium | reverse complement strand
ACGCCCCGGCGTGAGGGTGGGGGCGGGCGGCGGCGGCGGCACGAAGAGCGGGCCGATCGAGGTGGCGAAGTCGGCCTTGAGCGCGGTGGCGTTGGGGTGGCGCTCGGTCAGCTCCTTGGCGCACGCGCGGGCCACCGCGGCGACGAGCGCGGGGAACTGGGCCAGCTCCGCCCGCTCGCTCGCGATGGACGGGAGCACCTGGAGCGCGTGGGCCATGATGAGCGCGCGCGGCTCGTTGGGGAGGAACGGGTGGCGCCCGACGAGCGTTCGCCAGGCGATGATCCCGACCGAGTAGAGATCCGCGCGTCCGTCCACCGCCCCGCCCACGGCCTGCTCGGGGGAGAGGTACTCCGGGGTGCCGACCACCATCCCCGCGGCGGTCGCGTTGGAGCTCCTGGGCTCGAGGAACTTGGCGATGCCGAAGTCCAGGAGCTTCACCGCCTCCCGGCCGTCGGCCAGCCGGGCCAGGAAGACGTTCTCCGGCTTCAGGTCGCGGTGGACGACGTTGAGCGCGTGCGCGGCCTCGAGCGCCGAGCAGATCTGCCAGAAGATGGGGACGGCCTCCTCGGGCGGGAGCACCACCTCCCGCCGGAGCCGCTCGAAGAGGCTCTCACCCTCCAGCAGCTCCATCACGAGGAAGAGGTAGCCCTCCGGGCTGCGCCCGAAGTCGGTGACCCGCACGATGTTCTCGTGCTCCAGCCGCGCTGCGATCTCGGCCTCCTGCCGGAACCGCTCGACGAGATCCTTCGCGGCGGTCAGGTCCGGGCGCATCACCTTGACGGCGACGTCCTTGCGCAGCGGCACGTGGCGCGCGCGGAAGACCGCTCCCATCCCGCCGGTGGCGAGGTGAGCCGTCAGCTCGTAGCGCCCGTCGAGCGTCGTGCCGACGAGCAGCCGCGGCTCCCAGGGGGCGCTCGCGGCGTCGATCTGTGGGGTCTCTGCCAAGGAGCGTTCGATTGTACCGCGGGTGGGGCGCGGACCGAACGCTACAGGAGCGCGGCGAATCCGCGCCGTCCCGTGTTGGAGGGACGGCGCGGGCGAAGGGCGCTACTCGGGCTTCTCGCCGTGCCGTGCGGTGACGACTGTGTGGATGCCGCCGCGCACGTAGAAGTCTCCGACCACCTCGAGCCAGCGCGGCTCGACCGCGCGCACCAGATCGTCGCAGATCCGGTTGGTGACCGCCTCGTGGAACGCCCCCTCGTCACGGAAGCTCCAGAGGTAGAGCTTGAGGCTCTTGAGCTCCACGCACCTCGCCGCCGGGACGTACCGGATGCGGATCGTGGCGAAGTCGGGCTGCCCCGTCTTCGGACAGAGGCAGGTGAACTCGGGGCACTCGAACGAGATCTCGAAGGGGCGCTCCGGCCTGGGGTTCGGGAACGTCTCGAGGTCGCGGCTGGGCTTCGTGGACATGGCGGCGGACGTGTAGCGTCTTTGGCGGCACCCGCGCAAGCCGCAGCGGGGGTGGCCCGACGGGCAGCCGGCCCGTTGACCAAGGAGGGAGTGGACGGGCGCGGACCGCTTCACCTGCGCGCCGACCTGAGGCACACTCCGCCCCCTGGAGGATCTCGACATGAAGACGCTCGCCAGCGCCGCCCTCGCGGCCACTCTGGTCGCCGGCTCCGCCCTCGCGGAGGCGCCTGCGCCCCCTGCTGCCGCGGCGACGGCGGCGAAGCCGGCGAAGTCGGAGGGGGGCGCGAAGCCAGCGAAGCAGCCCAGGAGCGGGAAGGTGGAGAAGGTGGCGCCGAGGCCGGCGCCGGGACCGAAGGCAGCGCCGTGCGAGCCAGTGAAGCCCTGTCCGATCGAATGAGCGCCAGGCGCCGCCCAGCCCTCGTCGCCGCCGCGCTCCTGGCGGTCGCCGGCCTGGTCCTCTCCGCGCTGCTCGTGCGCCAGCACGCGTCGGCGCACGCCGGGATCGCGAGCGCCTGCAACCTCAACGAGTTCGTGAACTGCGACCGGGTGGCGACCAGCCGCTACTCGGTCCTGCTCGGGCTGCCGTTGGCGGTCTGGGGGATCTTCGGCTACGGGCTCGCCCTGACACTCTCCGCCTTCGGCTTGAGCCGCCGCCGGCCTCACGAGACCTGGCCGGCGGGGTTCCTCTTCGCGACCGCGTCTGTCGCCGCCGGGGCGTCCGTGGTGCTGGCGCTCCTCTCCGAGTTCGTCATCGGGGCGCTCTGCCTCTATTGCGCGGGCTCGTGGCTCGTCGCCTTCGCCCTCGTCATCGCCGCGTGGCGCGCCTGCCGGCCCGGGGG
>JBAVTL010000358.1:0-4068 GCA_049696175.1 Anaeromyxobacteraceae bacterium | reverse complement strand
CCCCGGAGGCGCCCAGCAGATGGGCCTCCGCGGCCGAGAAGGCGAGGAGCGCGCCGCGGTCCAGGGCGCCGGCGAGCTCGGCGGCGATCCGCTCCGCCTCGGCCGGCCGGAAGTAGATGAGCACGTTGCGGCACAGGACGAGGTCGAAGCCGCCGAGGGCGGCGTTCCCCTGCGCCACGAGCTCCAGGAGGTTCCCCACCTCGAAGCGGCAGAGCGCGCGCACGGCAGGGTCGATCCGGTGCCGGCCGGTCTGCGGATCCTCGAGCGCGACCCGGCCTCGGAGCCAGTCGGCGCGGCTGCGGTGGACCGACCAGCCGTTGACGATCCCGGTGCGCGCCTGCTCGACGCGGGCGGGCGAGGAGTCGATCCCGGTGACGGTCACGTAGGCCGCGGCCGCCGAGCCCGGGATCCCCGCGCGCTCCAGGATCCCCTGGAAGAGGATCCCGAGGCTGAAGGGCTCCTGGCCGGAGGAGCAGCCGAGCGAGAGGATCCGGATCGGACTCCCGAGCGCGAGCGCACGGTCCAGCAGGGCGGGGCCGGCCTCGTCGCGGAGCCACGTCCAGAGCTCGTCGTCGCGGAAGAGCCAGCTCTCGTCGATCGGGAGCCGGTCGAGGACGCGGGCCAGCCAGGCCGGGTCGGCGGCGTCCTCCGGCGCGCCGGCCTGGAGGGCGGCGGCGATCGCCGACGCGATCTGATCGCCGGTGAGCCCCTCCAGCGCGAGGCCGAAGACCGCCTCGAGGCTGCGCCGCGTCGCGGCGACGAGCTCGGCTCCCGGGGCCATCCAGCTCACGCGCGCGCGGCCGGCAGCTCGTAGGCCCCGGCGGTCTGCTGCAGGGTCGAGGAGAGCTCGTGCGTCTTCCCGGACAGGTCGCCGAGCATCCGGGCGCCGTCGCGGATCGACTCCGAGGCCTTCTGCATGTTGGTGAGCGCCTGCGACACCTGGCCGACGCCCGCCTGGTGCTGGCGCGCCGACCCCTCGACCTGGCGCATGAGCCCGACCGAGTCGTGCACCGTGACGCCGAGCTGGCCGATCACCTCGCCGAGCCGCTGCACCAGCCGGTTGCCGTCCTCCACCGTGCGCGTCCCGGCCGCCACCGACCCGTCCACCTGGGCCGTCCGCTCGCGGATCTCGGCGAGGATCTCGCGGATCTGCCCGGCGGCCTTGCGCGAGTCGGCGGCGAGCGTCCGGATCTCGCGCGCCACGACGGTGAACCCCTTGCCGGCCTCGCCCGCCCGCGCGGCCTCGATGGCGGCGTTGATGGCGAGCGTGCTCGACTGGTCGGCGAGGAAGCCGACCGTCTCGGTGATCCCGTCGATCCGCTGCACCCGCTCCGCGAGCGCCGTGGAGGCGCTCGCCACCTTCTCCAGCGACGCCGAGATCGCGTTCATGGAGTGGATGGCCGAGTCTGCCGCGTCGCCGCCCTCCTCGACGACGGCCGCGGCCGCCTCACCCTGCTTGATCAGCTCGGAGGCCCGGTCGGCCGACACCGCCGAGGTCTGGGCCATCTCCGTCATCGTGTTGGCCGTCTCGGTCACCGCGGCGACCTGCTCCGTCGTGGCGGTCGAGAGCTGCGCGGCCGCCGACTGGAGGCTCACGACGATGTCGCCGATGTTGCCGGAGACCGCCTGCGTCTGCCCCACCATGCCGCGCAGGTTGCCGGTCATCTGCTGCATGGCGCTCCCGAGCGAGCCCGGCACGTCGACGTCGCGCCGCAGGTCCCCCTTCGCGATGGTCTGGGCCTGCGTGACGATCGCCTGGAACGCCGCCTGGAGCCGGTCGAAGGCCTCGCCGAGGTCGCCGGCGATCCGCGCGGCCGCGACCGTCTCGCCGCGTGACAGGGCGCTCATCCGCTGCGCCAGCTCCAGCATCCCGGCGCGCGACGCGCGGAAGACGCCGATGAGCCCCGAGTCGCCGTGCAGCTCCTTCCCGAGGTCGCCGGCGGCCATCGCCCGCAGCTGCTCGAAGACGTGGCGCATCTCCAGGGAGATGACCGAGGTGGCCGCGGCCAGATCGCCGATCTCGTCCGTCGCCACCCACGCGGGCAGCTCCGGGGTGCCGGCGGCCATCGACCGGAGCGCCTGCTCCACCGCGCTCGCGGCGCGCGCCTGCCTGCGGGCCAGCAGGATCCCGGTGAACCCGAACGCGCCGAGCAGGACGGCCGTGATGCCGAGGATCGGCGTCACGGCCTCGAGCGCGAGCGACGACATCAGCGCGCCGACCGTCCCGACCGCTGCGCCGTACCCCTGCTTCTCGATCGAGGCCAGGAGGGCCGCGACCGCGGCGTCGTACTTCGCGACGATGACCATCCCGGAGAAGGCGACGAGCGACAGCAGGGCGATCCCGAACGCGTAGGGCAGGTACCACGACTGCCGCGGCCAGAAGAAGCCGCGCGGCGCCAGGGCGAGCCGGGGGTTCTTCTGGAACTCCTCGACGGCGACCTGCCGGATGTCCTCCTCGATGAGCATCACCAGGATCAGCCCCGGGAACAGCGAGGCGAAGAGGCCGATGCCCGTGGCGGCGAGGACCAGCTGCGCGCTCTTGCCGTAGATCAGGGTGTTGAGGGCGCCGAAGACCGCGGAGCCCGCCACCCAGGCGATGACGTTGGAGAAGATCTCCACGCGCCGCGGCAGCTCGAGGAGGCGGACCAGCCGGGCGCCATCGGGCTCGCCGGGGACCGCCACCAGCGCGTCGCGCAGGAGGCGGCTCGTCACGAAGTACTGCTGGAGCCCGGAGAGGAAGAGGATCGGGAGGAGGAAGCCGACGAGCGCCTTCAGGAGCGCCCCCTGCTCGAGCCCGATCACGAGGCCGAAGATGTACGCGGCGACGCCGGCGCTGGGGATCGCCGTGACGAGGATGCGCCCGAAGATGCGGCGGCGGAGGGTCGAGAAGTCGGCGGGGTTCATGAGCGGAGGACCTGATCCTTGGAGATGGGGAGGTGGCGGGCGACCGCGGCGAGGAGCGCCTTCGGCTGGATCGGCTTCGTCAACACCTCGCGCGCACCGGCCGCGTGGCAGCGCGCGACCGTGTTCACGTCGGCGGTGCCGGTGAGCACGAGGACCGGGGTCTCGCGGGTGCGGGCGTCGGCGCGCAGCTCCGCGCAGAGCCCGAAGCCGTCGAGCCTGGGCATCTGCAGGTCGGCCACCACGAGGTCGGGCCGGCGCAGGCGGATCACCTGCAGCGCCTCGACGCCGTCCACCGCCTCCAGGACGGTGATGTTCGTGCCGATGAGGAAGACCTTCAGCACCTCGCGGGACACGCGGCTGTCGTCTACTAGCAGGATGGTGGACACGTGCTTCACCTCGGCGTTCAAGCGGCGAGCTCCAGCAGGCGTGGGACGTCGAGCACGGCGAGCGGGCGCTCGGCGCCGCTGAACGCGGTGACGATGGCGCGGGTGCCGGTGCCTGGCGGAGGCGGGACGGGGGAGAACTCCACGACCTCCTCGACGGCATCGACCCAGAGCAGCGCGCGACGGCCACCGTGGCAAAGGAGGATCATCTGATCCTCCGCTCCGATCCGGACCTCCTCCGCGCCGAGCAGCGCGTCCGCGAAGAGGACGGGGACGAGCGCGCGGCCGATGGCGACGACCGGCGCGACCTGTCCGCCCAGCGCGGGGCGGGTGGCGGGGAGCGCGGCGCCGAGCACCCGCTCGACGAAGCGCATCGGCAGGAGCATCCGCCAGACGCCCGAGCGGACCTGCACCAGCTCCTCGCGGGGGGCGAGAGCACCCGACACCGGAGGCAAAGGTGGGATGGTTGGCGGTGAGTCATGCTGCATGAGGGGTCCCGGACATGGAAGAACCGTACCAGCGCCGGAGACGGTCACGCCCGTCGTGAACGGGCTGGTTGTGCGTTATCCATGGGTGAATAGACACAGATCTGGGCGCCGTGGACGGTCCGGGGAGGGCAGCGGGTGGATTCACGGGCTGAGTGAGCGCTCTCATGGGTTAATTCACGAGCTGAGCGCGCGGACCCGGGGTGAATGTGACCCGGCCCCGCGACGCGGCCCCTGGTGCCGAGCGGCGCCCAGGGACCCGCGGCTCACCCGCCAGGGCGGCGCTCGGACGAATG
>JBAVTL010000357.1:0-1648 GCA_049696175.1 Anaeromyxobacteraceae bacterium | reverse complement strand
GGGCTGCTCTCGCTGGCGCTCGCGCGCGAAGGGCTCACGGTCCACGCCGTCGAGCCCGCGAGCGCGATGCTCGACGTGCTCGCGGAGGGCGCGCTGGGGCTCGACGTCGTGCCGGTCCACGGCTCCGCGGAGGCGAGCGGCCTCCCGGATGGCGGGTTCGGGCTCGTGGTGCTAGCCGACGCCCTCCAGTGGGTGAGCCTGGACCGCTGCGCGAAAGAGGCGGCACGCCTCCTCGCGCCGGGGGGCGTCCTCGCCGTGGTCGATCCCCGCCCCGCCCCGACCCCGTTCATGATCGCGCTCGGCGACAGGATCGCCGCCTCCAACTTCAAGGCGCGCCCGCAGCCGCTCCCGATCGACCTCTTCTTCTCCGTCGCGCTCGCCGCGACGCCGGCGGTCGAGCGCTTCGACGACGAGGTGATGCTCGACGACGCCGGCATGGAGGGCGTCCTCCGCTCGATCTCGTACGTCGGCCCCGCGATCGGCCCGGCGGCACTCGACGCGCTCCTCGCCGACGCCCGCGCGCTCGCGCGTGAGCACGGCGGCGCGATCTGGAGCCGCGAGATCTCCCTCTGGTGGTGCTCCTGATCGGGGAAGGCCGTAGTAACCTGCGCCCCGTGACGGCCGACGGCGACGACAGCGGCGAGCTACAGACGATCTCCCGCGCCGTCGCGGGTGACGCGGCGGCGCTGCGCACCCTTCACGACACGCACCGCTCCGCCGTCTACCGGGTCGCGCGCAGCTTCGCGACCTTCGACGCCGACGACGTCGAGGACGTGGTGCAGGAGGCCTTCGTCCGCGCCTTCCGCAACCTCGACAGGCTCCAGGACCCCCGGCGCTTCCTCGCGTGGCTCCTCACGATCGCCCGCAACCGTGCGCTGACGAAGCTCGCGCGCCGGCGCTCGGAGGCGGCAGCGACCGCAGACCTGGCCCGGGAGCTCGACGTCCACGGCTCAAGGGAGACAGAGCCCTCCGACCTGGACGCCGGCGTGGAGATCGAGCTGGTCCGTCGGATCGTCGCCGAGCTGCCGGAGGGGGTGGAGAAGGAGACGGTCCGCCTCTTCTACGTGGAGGGGAAGCTCTCCGCGCGAGAGATCGCGGAGCAGCAGGGGGTGGGGAAGAGCGCGATCACCATGCGGCTGGAGCGGTTCCGGGCGAAGGTGAAGCAGCGGATCCTGGCCGAAGTGGCCGCTCTGCGCGGCCACGAGTCCGAGGAACAGGGATGACGCACCTCGACCATCGCACCTACGCCGGACTGCTCGCCGGCAGCCTCCCCGCGGAGGAGGCCCGCACGCTCGCCGAGCACCTCTCGGGAGACTGCGACCGCTGCGAGCGCTTCCTCGCCGAGGTGGACGCCGACGCGCTGGATGGCCGCGGCGACGCCGCCATCGCCGGGGCCTTCCCTCCGCCCCCCTTGCCCGGCGGCGAGCTGGAGTTCGCACGGATCGTCCGCCGGATGCGCGCGAGCGCCCCCAGGCGCCGGCAGCTCGCCGTCCCGCTCGCCATCGCCGCGTCGCTCCTCCTGGCGGGGCTCGCCGGCCTGTGGGTCCAGCGGAATGGCCTCGGCCGCGTCCCTCCGGGCGCCGGTTGGGACGGCGTCAAGGGCTCTGCGGTGACCCTGCCCCAGGTGCGCCTGCGCGCCGTCCGGCTC
>JBAVTL010000356.1:0-9217 GCA_049696175.1 Anaeromyxobacteraceae bacterium | reverse complement strand
GGCCGGGACGCTGACTGCCGCGGGGAGAGGCGTGGCTGGCGCTGCGCGCGCGGCCGGCTGCGTCAGGTCTCCGACGCGCTCTAGCATGCACGCTGCGTGGCCGTTGGCCGCGCAGGGGAAGTCGCGCCGGCCGAGCGCGTCGCCCTCGGCGGCGACGAAGGCGCGCTCCAGGCAGTTTCGCAGCTGCCGCACGTTCCCGGTGAAACGGCACTCGGTGAGCACGTCGAGCCCCTCGGGGAGCAGCTCCAGCCGCCGTCCGTTCTCCTCCGCCAGCTCGGCCAGGAAGTGCTCCGCGAGCGCGGGGATGTCCTCGGGCCGCTCCCGCAGCGGCGGCAGCTCCACCGTGACGACCGAGAGCCGATGGTAGAGGTCGAGCCGGAACGCGCCGTCCCTCACCATGGCCTCGATGTCCCGGTTGGTTGCCGCCACGAGCCGCACGTCCACGGTGACCGTCCTGCGGCCGCCGAGCCGCTCGAACTGCCGCTCCTGGAGCGCGCGCAGGAGCTTCGACTGGGCGGCGGACGAGAGCTCGCCCACCTCGTCGAGGAAGAGCGTCCCGCCGTCGGCCTGCTCGAACCTGCCGGCGTGCACCGCGCCGGCGCCGGTGAAGGCCCCCTTCTCGTGGCCGAAGAGCTCGGACTCGATGAGCGACTCGGGAATGGCGGCGCAGTTGAGGGCGACGAACGGACGCTCGGCCCGGGGGCTCGCGTCGTGGATCGCCCTCGCGAAGAGCTCCTTCCCGGTGCCGCTCTCGCCGCGGAGGAAGACGGTGGCGCGGCTGCGCGCGACGCGCGCCGTCAAGGAGAGGACGTCGCGCAGGCGAGCGCTCGCGCCGATGATCCCCGGGAACGCGAGCGGCTCGGGCGCGATCGGCGGGACGTCGAGCCCCGCGCGACGGTGGGTGTTCTCGAGCTGCATGAGCCGGACCCGCGCCGCGACCAGGTGGCTGGCGGCGGAGAGGACGCGGAGGTCCCGGTAGAGGTGGAGCGGTGCGTCGGCGTGGCGCCGGTCCGCCGTCATCACGCCCAGGACCGTGCGCCCCTCCTTCAGCGGGACCCCCAGGAAGGCCCGGGGGTCCTCACGGAGGTTGCGCCAGCTGCCGGTCCGGTTGAGGAAGAGCGGCTCCTCGCCGATGTCCGTGACGACGGCCGGCATTCCGGTGGCGAAGATCCGGCCGATGATCCCCTCGCCTGGACGGAGGCGACCGAGGATCCGCTGCTCGTCGCGCATCTGCGGCGCCGCCTCGATGAAGATCTCCCCGGTGACGGGGTCGAAGAGCGACAGCGTGCCGTTCGCGAGCCCGAGGAACTCCCCGAGCACCGTCAGGGCGGTGGTGAACGCCTTGTTGGGATCGGTGGAGAGCGAGAGGAGCCGGCCGATCTCGTAGAGCGCGTCGGTCTCCAGGGTGGTCGGTCTCGACGGCATCCCACGGCGTAGATGCAGCCGGAGTGCCAGCGCGGCTCGGGACGGAACGGCCGGGAGACGCCAGCTTCTGGCGCTCCCGGCCGCGTGTCGCGAGCCGCTGCGTGGTGTCGGAGCAGGCGGCGCCCGGTAGCCGGGCAGCCGGCTACTTCGAGGCCGGTGCCGGCGAGGGGGCGGGCGCCACCTCGACCAGCAGCTCGCTGCGCACCGCACCCTCGACCAGCGCGCTGCTCAACGAGACCGCCGTGACGCGCGCCGCCGTGTTCGACCACTGATCGACCATCGACTTCAGCATCACGCCCTGCTGGCCCGCTCCGAAGGCGGCCTCCGGATAGGACCGCGCGGCCGCGGCCAGCTTCGGTACGTCGAGGAACATGCCGCCGGTCCCGCCGTGTAGCGCCTTCTCGGCCGCCGGGGTCGGCGCCTTGAACGTGGTGCCGGAGCGTGCGAGGAGCGCCTCCAGCGATCCGGTGGGGCCGAGCGCGATCGCGAGCTTCCCGTCGGCGACGGCGGCTGCGATCTCACCGCCGGCGAGGGGGAGGCGCCACGGGTTCTTCCCGAAGCTCGGCCTGGGGGCGGCCTTCGCCTTCGCACCCGCTCCCCTGGACGCGGTGGCCTGCTCGGTGACGAGATCGACCGCGCGCTGGATCGCCGCCGTCATCCGGTCCGGATCCGAGAGCGACGCGAGGACCTCGGCACGGAGCGCGGCGAGGGGTGCCTCCGCCAGGCGCCCCTTCGCCTTCGGATCCGGCGGGAGGAGGCCGATGCCGAGCGCGCTGCCGCTCCCGAGCGCCCCCACGAAGTCCTTGAGGATCGCGATCGCGGGCGCAGGGATCCCCTGCTTCGTCATGGCGTCGGCGACACCCTGGAGGTCGGTGGTCAGGCTGGGGTTCCCGTCGCCACGGGCCACGCAGGCGGCGCCGGGGTCGAGCTTCGAGAGCAGCGCCGCCGACTCGCCCTTCGCGACGGCGTCACGGTAGGCCGCCTCGCGTGGGCCGAGGAGCATCGCGGCGGCGACGCCGATCCGATCGCGCCCGCCGCGCACGCCGGCTGCGAAGCCGTCCTTCAGCTGAGGCACCTCCTTGAGCGCGGGCGAGCCAGCCGGGACGTAGAACTCGAAGCCGAGCCCGTCGCCCAGCGCCTTCATCGTCCGCTGGTACTCGGGGCGGCTCGCGATGGTGGCGGCCGCCGGGATCGCCAGTGCCGTGCGGACCGCGTCCATCGCCGACTGGCCGAACGAGACGATCGCGGTCCTCTCGACCAGCGCATAGGCGAAGAGGGGCTCCCCTCCCGCCGCCTCCCGCCACACGACCACCTGGGGCGCGCCCTCCGCGTCGCGCGCTGTGGCCGAGAGCCGCTCCTGCGCGAGCCTGGTGACGGCCGCCTCGAACTTCTTCGCGTCCGCGATCGGGAGGGAGAGGACGAGGTCAGGGCTGCTCTCACCGCCCTTGCCGATCACCCCCGAGAGCGCGAGGCCGCGCGCCGGGTCGAGCCCAGAGGAGGCGATGGAGGCCGCGTCGAAGGGGTCGAAGGTGAGTCGGCCCGCGATCACCGCGCGGGCGTCGAGCAGCTCCTTGCCGCCCTGGAACGTGACGGCGGTCGCGAGGACGTCAGACGACTGCTGCGCGAGCGCCGCGAGGGACGGGACGATGAAGACCGCCGCGGCGTCGGCCGCGACGAAGCGCTCGGTGGGCGGAGGCGGCCGGGAGCCGCACTGGGAGCAGCCGGCGGTGAACGCGATGGCGACTGCGAGGGAGGGCAGGCGGAGGGTTCGCATGGAGTAAATCCTTACCATGTGGTCGCTCGTCTCGGGGTTCCGCGCAGCGGGCGAAGCCGGGCGGCCCTACCGCGCGATCCGCACTGTCGCCGCCCAGGTTCCGTCGCCGCCGGCGATGGGGCGTGAGCCGCCCGCCAGGCCGGTGAGCGCCACCTCGAGGCACCGCTTCGAGGCGGCATCCGGGGCCGCGAGCACCTTCACGCGGACGACCTTCCCATCCGCGCCGAGGGTGAGCTCGAGCCGGTAGCGGCCGCCGGCCAGGCAGCCCCCAGCGGCGCGGAGGATCGCCTTGCGGACCGCCTCACGAAGCGAGGCCACGTCGGGCAGCCGCTCGACCCGCTCGTCGGTCAGCTCGATCCGCGCGACGGTCGCCTTCACCTGCGCGGGGACACGGTCTTCCTTCGCGCGCTCTCGCTCCATCGTGGGCGCTTTGCGCTCGGCCTCCTCGGCCTTGCGCGAAGGCGCGGCGGGCGAAGGCTCGGGCGCCGCCGCCGGCCCGCTGCTACGCCCTTGCATCCCCAGGGAGTCGGCCGACGCGCTCGCAGGGGGCGGCATCGCCATCGCGCGCCTCGCGACGTTCGCACCCGACGCCACCTGCCCCACCGCGCCGTTCTCGACCCCCTCGGGGAGCGGGAGCGGCTGCTTCACGGTCGCGGAGCGGCCGGTCCGGTTCACGACCTCGGAGTCCACGGCGACGAACGACGTGAACGCGGTCAGGATCCGGTGCGACAGCCCCAGGTCGGTGATCGCCTCCTCGATCTCCTTCGCCGGTCCGAGGTGGCGCTCGTCGTCGAGCAGCTCGACCCACTTGCGCGCCCAGAGGACGCGGAGCGGCGCGTTCTCGGCCCTGGGCGTCGAGCGCCCGACGTCGATGGTCGTCTCGACCGGTCCGTTCGCGCCCTGGCCGCGGATGACGATCCGGCCGCGCGGCTCGCCGCGCCACTTCCCGAAGAGGACGAGCGGTCGCTCGGCGAGCAGGTCGGGGAGCGTCATCGGCGCGACCTCCCGGGCGTCGAACCCCTCGAAGCGGTAGCTGAGGCGCGAGAGGACCGGCTGCTCCACCACGACCTGCAGCCGCGCGGCGGCTGCGCTCGCCTTCTGCGGCGAGAGCACGACGAACGGCTCACCCTGGCCGGCGCGGGCGAGCGCCTCGACGAGGCCGCGGTTCACCGAGGAGCCGATGCCGAAGGCGAAGCAGCTGGCCTCGTTCAGCCGCTCGCGCACGAGCTTGAAGGCCTGCGCCTCGACCGCGACGTAGCCGTCGGTGATCACGACCACTGCCCGGGCGACGCGCTCGTCGGAGCGGGGGAGGGCGTAGGCGGTCCGCAGCGCCTGCATGAGCTCGGTCCCGCCGCCGCCGCGCTGGTCGTCGATCGCGGCGAGGGCGCGCCGGACGTTGGCGTCGCTCACCTGGAGGGAGCGGTCCGGCGACAGGACCCAGCTCGTCCCCGCGAAGAAGACGAGGTTGAAGGTGTCCTGGGGACGGAGCCGGGGCAGCATGGAGCGCAGCAGCGCCTTGGAGGTGTCGAGCGGGAAGCCGTGCATCGATCCGGAGACGTCCACCACGAAGACGTACTCGCGCGGTGGGATGAGGCCGGTCGCGATCCGGGCCGGCGGCTCCACCGTCGCCAGGAAGTACCCGTCGCGTCCGTCTGGGCCGGACGGCGTGAGCAGGACGCCGCTCTCGATCCTGTCGCCCGCCAGCCGCCAGCGGAGCACGACGTCCTTGTCGCCCGCGGGCGCACCCGCGAGCTTCACGTCCGCCGAGGTCGCGGAGCCGTAGGCGACGTCGAGCCGGTGCGATGGGGAGGTGATCTCCTTGATGCCGATGGCGCTCTCGACGTGTGCCTGGAAGCCGAAGCGGTACGGCGCGGCGCTGCCCTTAGGGAGGTAGGGGTTCGCGACCCATCCGTCGCCCCTGGGGTCGGCGCCGCCTCCGTAGCGGGGGCCGACGACGGTCGGGTAGACCAGCTCGTAGACGCCACCCTCCGGCACGATCAGCTCGGAGTAGTCGAGCTCGGCCGCCAGCCGGTCGCCCGGCATCACGTTGGCGACGCTCATGGTGAAGACGTTCGGGCGCTCCTGCTCCAGCAGCGCGGCGCGCTTCCCCTCCTGGCGCGCCTGCTCGTACTGCGCCCGCGCCTCCGCCCTCCGCTCGATCCGCGCCTCGATCGTCCGCGCGCCGATCCGGACGCGCATGCCGTGGACCGCGGCGCGGGTCGAGGCGGGGAAGACGTAGATCGCGTCGATGGGGCTCCGGCCGTCGTTGCGGAAGGTCTGCGTCACGCGCACGCGGGCGATGACGCCGGCGATCTGCACGTCCGCCTTCGTCTCCTCCAGCGGCAGCCGCTCCGTCGCGCCGTCACCGCGGACCTCGAAGTAGGGGGCGAGGCTCCGGTCGGCCCCCTCGCGGCGCGCCCGCTCCGGGAACTGGACCTGTTGGCTACCGAGCCGGGCGTCGGCCGCGGCGAGGACGGTCGAGGGGCTACGGTCACGGGGGTCGGCCGCCGTCGTGGGCGCGCCCGCAACGAGCGCGAGGGCCACAGCGAGAAGTGGATGGGCTGCAGGGCTGGTCATCGGGATCCTCCGCGGGGGGGGCATTCCCCGTCGTCCCAGAGGTGAACGGACGACCCCGATTTCCGATCTACGTCCGCGCCTGCCGCGGCTTGGCACCGCCTATATTTCGTCGAGATGAGGAGGAGCCCCACATGTCCACGCCGACCCCCGAGTGGCTCGAACACCAGATCGTCGCCGGCTCTCCCGACGCAATCCTCTACGCGGAGCGCGACGGCGCGATCCGGTACTGGAACGGCGCTGCCGAGCGGATCTTCGGCTTCACGGCGGCGGAGGCGGTGGGCCAGTCGCTGGACATCATCATCCCGGAGCGGCTGCGCGACCGGCACTGGAAGGGGTGGGACAAGGTGCTGGAGACGGGGGTCACCCGCTACGGGGGCGCGGACACGCTCTCGGTCCCCGCGGCGCGCAAGGACGGCACCACGGTCTCCGTCGAGTTCACGATCCAGATGGTGCGCGACGAGACCGGCCGGATCCTCGGCTTCGCCGCCGTCCTGCGCGACGTCACCGCGCGCTTCCAGCGCGAGAAGGCCCTGGGCGCGAAGCTGAAGGAGCTGCAGGCGCAGCTCGCGGTGCGCTGACGCCCCCCCCGAGCTACTCGACGATGTCGAGCAGCTCGACCTCGAAGACCAGGGTCGAGTTGGGCGGGATTGCGCCGCCCGCGCCAGCCGCGCCGTAGGCGATGGAGGGCGGGCAGACGAGCTGGGCCTTGCCGCCGACGCGCATCTTCTGGACCCCCTCGGTCCAGCACTTGATGACGCGGTTGAGCGGGAAGCTGATTGGGCCGCCGTTCTTCTTCGACGAGTCGAAGACCTTCCCGTCGATGAAGGTCCCCTCGTAGTTCACCTTCACAGTGGCGGACGCGGCCGGCTGCGGCCCCTTGCCATCGACGAGCGAGCGGTAGACGAGCCCTGAGGCGGTCTTGATCGCCCCCTTCTGCTTCGCGGCCTTCTCGGCGAAGTCGGCCCCTGGATCGGCGAGGGCGGAGGTGGCGAGGAGCGTCAGGGCGGCGGCGAGGACGAGGCGGGTCGGCATTGGGGGGCTCCCTGGAGTGGTTGGCGGCCGGGCTGCCCGGGCGCGGAGGCGTAGTGTACCGCGGCGAGGTGGCGGGTCCAGCGCGCCTGCCGCCGGCGCGGGTTCCCCCGCCACCTCCCGACGTGGTAATCCCCGCCCCCGCATGAGCGAGTCCCACGAGATCGCCCGGCGCCGGACCTTCGCGATCATCTCGCACCCGGACGCGGGCAAGACCACCCTCACCGAGAAGCTCCTGCTCTACGGCGGGGTCATCCAGCTCGCCGGGGCGGTGAAGGCGAAGCGCGGGCGCGCGAGCGCCGTCTCCGACTGGATGGAGATCGAGCGCGAGCGCGGGATCTCGATCACCACGTCGGTCCTCCAGTTCCCGTGGCGAGGGTATCAGCTCAACCTGCTCGACACCCCCGGCCACGCCGACTTCAGCGAGGACACCTACCGGACGCTGCACGCCGTCGACGGCGCCGTGATGCTGCTCGACCGCGCGAAGGGGGTCGAGGCGCAGACCCGCAAGCTCTTCCGGGTCTGCAAGCAGCGGGCGATCCCGATCTTCTCCTTCGTCAACAAGATGGACCGGCCCGGCCGCGATCCCTTCGATCTCATCGGCGAGGTGGAGAGCGTCTTCGGGATCGGCGTCTACCCCGTCACCTGGCCCATCTTCCGCGACGGGACCTTCCGCGGCGTCTGGCACCGGGTGGCGAAGCGCGTCTACCTGTTCGACGCGGGGCACGCGGCCTCCAGCGCGGGCGGGGGCTCGGAGCGCCCCCCCGTCGAGATCACCGGGATCGACGACCCGATCGTCCGCGAGGAGCTGGACGTGGCCGGGCACGACCAGCTCCGGCACGACGCGGAGCTGCTGGAGCTCGCCGGCGACGGCTTCGACCGCGAGCGGTTCCTGCGCGGGGACCTGTCGCCGCTCTTCTTCGGGAGCGCCATCAACAACTTCGGGCTCGAGCCGTTCCTCGAGTCCTTCTGCGAGCTGATGCCGCCGCCCCGCCCGCGCGCCACCGATCAGGGGGACGTCGAGCCGGAGCGGCCGGAGTTCAGCGGCTTCGTCTTCAAGATCCAGGCGAACATGGACAAGGCGCACCGCGACCGCGTCGCGTTCGTCCGGATCTGCTCGGGGAAGATGACCCGCGGCATGAAGGTGACCCACGTGCGGAGCGGGAAGGAGGTCCGGCTCGCGAACCCCTCGCAGTTCATGGCGCGCGAGCGGAACGTCATCGACGAGTCCTTCCCCGGCGACGTCGTCGGCGTCCACGACCCCGGCACCTTCGAGATCGGCGACACGCTCACCGAGGGCTCCACCTTCTCCTTCGAGCCGATCCCGAGCTTCGCGCCGGAGTACTTCGCGCGGCTCGTGATGGTCGATCCACTGAAGCGAAAGCAGTTCGGGAAGGGGATCGAGCAGCTGGCGCAGGAGGGGACGATCCAGCTCTACCACCCGCCAGCCGGCCGGACCGGCGATCTGGTGCTCGGCGCGCTTGGGCAGCTCCAGTTCGAGGTGGTGAAGTTCCGGCTCGAGGCGGAGTACGGCGTCGCCGTCCGGCTCGAGTCGGTGCCGTGGCAGCTGGCGCGCTGGCCGTCTCGCGCCGACGGCGCGGCGCTGGAGCTGGAGGCGCTCGCGTCGGCGGTCGAGGGGATGCTCGTCCTCGACGTCCGCGACCGGCCGGTCATCCTCTTCGATCGCCCCTGGGCGCTCCAGACCGCCGAGCGGCTGCACCCGGAGTACGTCTTCGGGGAGACCGCCGTCGGCGTGGTGGTGCGGGCGGCCTAGCCGAGGATCAGCCGGCGCGCTGGCGTGATATTTTTCCATTCTTGCCCGCGCGCCACCCACAGCCACCGTCGCCCCCCGACGACCCGCTCGCCGGCCTCTCTGCGCCCGACCGCGCGATCGTCCGCGAGGAGGAGGAGATCCTCGCTCGGGTGCAGGCGGCCCTCTCGGCCTGGGTCGCCGTGCGGCACGACGGCGAGGAGCTGGCTGGGCGGCTGAAGGAGCTGCGGGAGGAGGCGCTCGAGGCGACGGCGAAGGACCTGCCGACCGTCTTCCAGGAGATGGGGCTCGTCCGCGCGGTGATGGAGCGCGGCCGGAGCGGGCCGCTCCCGGACGCGCGCGCCCCGTACTTCGCCCACCTGAAGGTGCGCAGCGGCGGCGCGCGGCGGGACTACTGCCTCGGACGCGCGACCTTCGTGGACCGCGACGCCGACGTCCGCGTCGTCGACTGGAAGAACGCGCCGATCGCAGAGCTGTTCTACCGCTACCGCGAGGGCGAGGAGTTCGAGGAGAAGCTCGCCGGCAAGGTGGTGCAGGGCGTCGTCGAGGCGCGGCGGGTGACCGTGGTGAGCGGGGGGCGGCTCGTCCGCGTCGGCCTGGCCGACGGCGAGCTCGTCCGCGCCCCCGGCGGACGCTGGGAG
>JBAVTL010000355.1:0-15431 GCA_049696175.1 Anaeromyxobacteraceae bacterium | reverse complement strand
GCTGCGGTCGCGACGGCGCTCGTCACCGCCCTGTTCGCGGAGGGCTTCGATCGCTGGTACGCGGCCAGGATCGCGGCGGCAGCGGCGGCGCTCGTGCTGGTGCGCCGTTCCCTCCCTCGCCTCGAGCCGCGCGCCGCCATCCTGCCGATCCTGATCGGGGCGGCCGTCTGCGCCCTCTGGCTCCTCCCGTCGGGTGGGGAAGGCGCCGGGGCATACGAAGGAATGAGCCGGCTGAGCGCCGGAGAGCGATGGCTCTGGGTCGCGGGGCGCGTGCTCGGCTCGTGCCTCGTGGTCCCGGTGGTGGAGGAGCTCGCGTTCCGCGGGTTCCTCCTCCCGTGGCTCGTCAGGCCCGACTTCGAGCGCGTCGCGCCGCGCGCCTGGACCTGGCCGGCGCTGCTGCTCTCGTCGCTCGCGTTCGGCGCGCTCCATTCGCACTGGCTGCTCGGCGCGGCCGCCGGCATGGCCTTCGCGGCCGCGCGCCTGCATCGCGGCCGGCTCGAGGACGCGATCCTGGCGCATGCGGTCGCGAACGCGGGCGTGGCCGTGGCCGTTCTGACCGCCGGGCGTTGGGATCTCTGGGGCTGATCGAAGGGTGGCGGGGATCGGAGGAGGTCGGAGATGGCCGCCGACGTGCTGCTCGGCATGATCGCGTCGCTGGGGCTGCTCGCCAGCCTCGACGCCGAGATCGGCCTCCGCGCCGAGGGACGCGGCACGACGCTCACGCCTGCCGACGCCGGGAGCCAGCCGCGCGCCCTCGCGGCGATGAGGCCGTGGGCCGCCGCGGTCGCCGACGCCTGGCAGCTGAGGCTCACCGCGCGGTACTCGCCTCGCGTCGGGTCCTCGGATCTCGCGGTGGCTCCGACACCCCTGGTCGACCACGAGCTCATGCTGCGCGTCGAGACGCATCACGCAGAGCCCTGGCGCGCCGACGTCGGCGCCAGCGCCTTCCGCGGACAGACCGACCCGCTCGCCGATCCGCTGCGCGCGCAGGCGACGACACCCGGCCAGTTCTCCGCCGTCAGGTCCATCCCTTACGAGTGGTTGCTCGCCCGCGGCGCGGCCGAGCTCCCCATCGACGCTCGCACCACGCTCGCCGGCGGCGGCTCGTGGATGCTGACCAAGGCCTCCTCCCTCGATAACCGCGCGCTGCTCCCCACCCGCCGGAACGCCGCGGCGGAGCTCACGCTCTCGCGTCGCGCGACGCTGCTCGACACCCTACGGGTCTCCGCCCGCTACTCGGGGACCTGGACGGAGACCGCGGACGCGGAGGCGTTGACCACGCTCGCGGGAGCGACTGGCACCTGGCGGCACGCCTTCTCGCCGGTGCTCGAAGCCTGGGCCGGGGCCGGTGCGACGCTCGCGATCGAGGCGCTCCCCTTCGGCCGGGGAGGAACGACCCTGCTGCCGAGCGCAGAAGCCGGCTTCGCGCGCGCGGGCGGCACGGCCGGGCTCGGGGTCGACGGGGTCGCGCGGCTCACTCAGTTCGTGGACGGCTTCACCGGCGAGGTGAGATCCGTCGGCGAGACGGCGTGGGGGCTGAGCTGGCGCTCGTCGGCTCACCTGCTGCTCAGGGCCGGCTCCGCGGGTGGCGCCTGGCTCTCGGGCCAGGTGGCGTTCGCGGGCGCCGACGCGCGCGCCGTCTGGACGCCTCGCGACCGGCTCTCGCTCGAGCTGGGGCTGGTCGGACGCGCCCAGCTCGAGCGGCGCCCGGAGTACCCGTCGTTCGCGGAGACCGGCGTCGTGGTCGCTGCGGCGTGGAGGACCGGACCGCTGTAGCGCGCTCAGGCCGACGCCGACACCCGCTCGCGCTTCCGATCGACGAAGGTGGCGATGCGATCGATCGAGTCGAGGTTGTCCGGGACCATCTCGGCGTCGGTGATCCGGAGCCGGTACTCCTCCTCGAGGAACGCGATGAGCTCCAGCATGCCCGTCGAGTCGACCCAGCCTCCCTGGATGAGCGAGCTGGCGCCTCCCAGCTCCGAGGCGTCGGCCACGTAGAAGTTCTCGATGATGAACTGCCGAACGCGCTCCTGGACGGTCATGTCGTACGCCTCTCTCCCTGAGTTGCGATCTGGCCCCTCGCCGCTCCCCGCGGCGTGAGCCGATCGACCACGGTGCGAAACTCGCCCGGAGACTCCCTCACCGGCGCCCGGCGGACGAACTGATCGTAAAGGAGCCCGGTCGAGAGGACGCCCACGACGGCCATGTTGTCAGCGTTGGAGAGCTGCGCCCCCGCCGGCGTCTCCCGGCACTTCCTCCAGAGGCGCGCCACGGCGCGCGCGTCGAAGAGGCCAGCTGCGGCCACGGTGTGCTCGCTCATCTGGTCGCCCACCCACCCCGGCGCGTCGGGCCCCGCGAAGCAGAGCGCATCTGGCGCGCGGTAGGGCTGCTTGCTGCGGCGCACCACGCTCGCCGGCACCCACCCGTCCGCGACGCGCTTGAGCACGTGCTTCTCGTCGAGCCCGCGGAGCTTGAACGCGGCGGGGAGCGCGTTGGCCAGCTCGACCAGCTCCGAGTCGAGGAACGGGAAGCGGCCCTCGACGGAGTGGGCCATCAGCATCCGATCTCCCTGGGACGAGAGGAGGTAGCCGGAGAGCAGGGTCCGGACCTCCAGGTACTGGTCCTGCGCCAGCGGCGACCACCGCGCGAACTCCGCAGGGAGCGAGGAGAGCAGCCGCGCGACCGGGTCGACCTTCGCCGCCTCGCGGCGCAGCGACGGCGAGAAGAGGCGCTGCAGCGCCGCGGCCGGAGCCCACCGCGTCATGTGCCCGAAGCCGGGCTCGTTGGGCCGCTCCAGCCCCCGGCCGAAGAACTCACGGGCCATCGCCTGTGCCGCCATGGGCGAGCGACCGAGCCAGGGGTAGAGCCGCGCCAGGAGCAGCGGGCGCAGCGACGAACCCGGCACGCGCCCCCAGAACCTGCGGACCTTGGCCTCGCGGAAGAGGTCGTAGCCGGCGAACAGCTCGTCGGCCCCCTCGCCGGTGAGGACCACCTTGATCCCGGCGTCGCGCACGAGGCGGGAGAGCAGGAAGAGCGGCGCCGGCGCGGTGCGGAGCAGCGGCCGCTCCGCGTGCCACACGACCTCCGGGAACACCTCCGCGATGTCGCGGGGCCGGACGACCACGTCCCGGTGCTCGCTCCCGATGCGCGCCGCGACCTGGCGCTGGAAGTGCGTCTCGTCGTACTCGGCGTCCTCGAACCGGATCGAGAAGGTCAGGAAGCGGTCGTCCTTCGCGTGCCGCCCCATCGCCGCGATCAGCGAGCTGTCG
This sequence comes from Anaeromyxobacteraceae bacterium, assembly GCA_049696175.1. GTDB lineage: Bacteria > Myxococcota > Myxococcia > Myxococcales > Anaeromyxobacteraceae > DATIVK01. Next base: position 12,162 of record JBAVTL010000355.1, on the reverse strand, counting down.
AGCCCGCCGGAGAGGTAGCTGCCCACGGGCACGTCGGCGCGGAGCATTCGCAGGCGAACCGCGGTCTCCAGCGCGCTCCTCGTCCTGTCCACCGCCTCGTCCAGCGAGCCAGGCGCGCCACGCTCCGGGGACTGCGGATAGCGCGGGGTCCAGTAGGCACGGTCCTGGCTGTCACCCCTGCGAAGGATCCGGACGTGGCCGGGCTCGAGCTCGGTCACGCCGATGAAGACCCCCTGGGGCGCCACCGCAGTCCAGAAGGTGAAGGTCTCGGCGAGGCCGGCCGGATCGAGGGCGCGGGGCATGCTGGGAGCGCCGGCGAAGATCGCCTTCACCTCGCTCGCGAACCAGAGCCGTCCCTCGTGTTCGCCGAGGTACAGCGGGCGCACGCCGAGCCGGTCGCGGGCAAGGACCAGCGTCTCCTCGACGGAGTCCCACAGGGCGACGGCGAACTGGCCGTTGAACCGCTCGAAGCACCTCGGCCCGAGCTCCTCCCAGGCGTGCACGATCACCTCGGTGTCGCTGCGCGTGCGGAAGCGGTGTCCCCTGGCGACGAGCTCGTCCCGCAGCTCGACGTAGTTGAAGATCTCGCCGTTGAAGACCACCCACTTCGTGCCGTCCTCGTTGCAGAGCGGCTGCTGACCGGTGGCGAGATCGATGACGGAGAGCCTCGCGTGACCGAGCCCGACGCGGCGGTCGCGATAGAGGCCGAACTCGTCCGGCCCGCGGTGGCGCAGCGCCCCGACCATCGCGACGAGATCCTCCCTCGCCGGCGGCTGGATCCCCTCGCGTAACGCGAGCGCGCCGGCGATCCCGCACATCTAGCCCCCCGCTTCGTCGCCCACGAGGAGCGGCGCCTGATGGAGGTATCGGCTCGCGCGGCGCTTCGCCTCTATGTCCCGGTAGACCCGCTCGACCTGCCCCGGCGTGAGCGCCAGCGCCTCCGCGACCTCCTCGAACGGCGTGCCGTGGTTGAACGCCCAGAGGCAGAGATCCATCTGGTGGTAGGGGAGCGCGAAGAAGAACTCCTCCTGCGTCTGCGAGAGCGAGAAGGTGTCCGTGGTGGAAGGACGGCTGCGGATCTCCTCTGGAACACCGAGGTGGGCGGCCAGGGCATAGACCTGCGTCTTGTAGAGGTGCGCGATGGGCTTCAGGTCCGCGGCGCCGTCTCCCTGCTTCACGAAGAAGCCCTGATCGTACTCGAGGAGGTTTGGCGTCCCCGCGACGGCGTAGGCGAGACGATCCGCGTGGTAGTACTCCATCATCTTCCGGACGCGCTGCTTGAAGTTGGTGGCCGCGACCATCTGGAGGTAGCCGGCGGCAGACATCCGGGTCGTACGCTCACGCCCCTCGGGGTCCGCCACGGTGAGCATCGTGACGTTCAGCCGCTCCCCCTGGAGAAGCGATGGGAGCGTGAGCTTGCAGCGCCAGTTCTCGGCGTACTCCGGCACCGCGGAGCGGATCGCCTCGAGCTGCCTGGCATAGCAGCCCACACCCATGAGGGCCGGAGCGATGTTCTCCACCGCGTAGTCGATGCCGAACTGCTCGGCGACCATCCGCCCCAGGCGGAGCGCCTCGTCCGAGGTGTCCCTCTCGGGCATCAGGAGGCCGAAGACCCGGTCGGGCCCCAGTGCCCTCGCACAGAGCGCGGCCACCACCGAGCTGTCGATTCCGCCGGACATTCCCACGACCGCACCGCGCCGGCGCAGCTTCCCCAGCACCTGGCCACGGATGGACTCCTCCACCTCCGAGGAGACCGCAGCCGGATCGATCGCGAGTACGTCTGCCGAGAACATTGGCCCCCCAATGGTGAGCTTGGCTATCGCAGCGTGTCCGCGCCTGTCCCTCGATCCAATGGCAGGTGCGCCGTTGGCGTTCAAGTTACTGTACTCTGTGTGGCGGTGCTAACCACCCCGGCGCATCGCCACGGATGGGGGGGGGCGGGTGGATTCTCCGTTTGTGCACGATTGGCTCTTCGCCAACGCGGCGCGCCAGCCGGACGCGCCAGCGATCGCGACGCCGTCCTCGCGCCTCACGTACGGCGAGCTCGCGACGCGAGTCCGCGCGCTCGCGGGCCGGCTCGCGGCACGCGGGGTCGCCCCCCGGGACCGCGTTCTACTCGCGCTCCCGAACGTCCCCGCGACGGTGGTCGCTGGCCTGGCGGTGAACGCCGCCGGCGCGACCTCCGTGGAGGTGAACCGTGAGTGGAGCGCCGAGGTGCTCTCGGACGTCGCCGTCCGGGCAGGGGCGCGCCACGCGTTCGTCTGGTCGCGTGACGCGCGCAAGTGGGCGAAGGCGACGGCGGATCGGCCACTCGACAGGATCTGGGTGGTGCACCCGGGCGCTGGCTCAGAGCGCCCCCCCACGGCGCTCGCGAACGCGCCGGCGACGTTCCTCCTCGAAGACGGCAGCGTCGATCCCGAGCCACGCCCCTCCTCGCTGGCGCCCCTGCCCGCGCCCGATCCCTCGAGCCCCGCCCTCATCCTCTTCACGTCCGGCAGCACCGGCGCACCGCGCGGTGTCGTGCAGACGTTCCTGAACGTGGACGCGAACACGCGCTCGATCGTGCAGTACCTCGGGCTGGGCGCCGCGGATCGCGCGCTCCTCGTCCTGCCGCTGCACTACTGTTACGGCCGGAGCGTCCTGCAGACGCACCTCTTCGCGGGCGGCTCCCTCTTCCTCGACAACCGCTTTGCCTTCCCCCGCGTCGTCCTCGAGACCCTCGCGTCGGAGGGCTGCACCGGCTTCGCCGGGGTGCCGCTCACCTTCGAGCTGATCCGCAGACAGGTGGACCTCTCGACCCTCGCATTTCCGCGGCTGCGCTACCTGACGCAAGCGGGCGGCGCGATGGCGCCCGAGACCATCGACTGGGTGCGGCAGGCGTTTCACCCGGCCAGGCTGTTCGTCATGTACGGCCAGACCGAGGCGACCGCGCGCCTCTCGTACCTGCCGCCGGAGCGCGCGGAGGAGAAGCGCGGCTCCATCGGCATCCCAATCCCCGGGGTCGAGCTCCAGGTGGTGGACGAGCGCGGGCGCGAGCTTCCGCCCGGAGAGATCGGCCACCTCGTCGCCCGCGGCGCCAACGTAACGCCTGGATACCTCGACGAGCCCGCGGAGACCGCCGCCATCCTGCGCGCCGGCTGGCTCTGGACGGGCGACCTGGCGCGCCGCGACTCCGATGGCTTCCTGTTCCATCAGGGGCGCTCGAAGGAGATCATGAAGATTGGCGGCCACCGCGTAAGCCCGGTCGAGATCGAGCACGTCCTCGCGCGCCACCCGGACGTCGCAGAGGCTGCGGTGATCGGGGCTCCGCATGACCTCATGGGAGAGGTCCCCGTGGCCTTCGTCGTATGCCGGCCCGGCACCGCACCCGCCGACGACTCGCTGCGTAGGCACTGCCGGGAGAGGCTGCCGGCGTACGAGGTTCCCGTCCGCTTCACGCGGCTGGGCTCGCTTCCGCGGAATGCTGCTGGGAAGCTGTTGAAGGGGGAGCTGATCGCACCGCGAGGGCTCGGATAGCCCCGGCACCAAACGACGGGACGCCGCGCGGCCCGACGTGGCCGTCGGCGGGTGGAGTCAGCGCGATGCAGGGGACGAGCGCAGTCGCACAGGCGACGATCTTGCTCATGACCGCTGCCGCTCTCGAGTGGCAGCCAGGGGCGGTAGCGTCCGAGGAGCCGAAGCTTCGCGCCGCCCTGGCCGCCCTCTCCCGGCGCCGCGTCTTCATCGGCCACCAGTCCGTCGGCATGAACGTGCTCGACGGGATGCGCGCGCTCGCGCTCGAGTCGGGCGCGCCGCTCCGGATCGTCGAGGTGACTGCGACCGACCGCCCGACCGATGGCGCCGTCCTTCACGGCTACCTCGCGGAGAACGGACGGCCCGACCTGAAGCTGGAGAGCTTCGCGAGGATGTTCCGAGCGGGCCCGGCGCTGGGAGCGGAGCTGGCGCTGTTCAAGTTCTGTTACGCAGACTTCGACGCTTCCACGGACGTGCGCGCGCTCTTCTCCCGTTATCAGGCGATGATCGCCGACCTTCGCAGGGTGAGCCCGAGCACGACCTTCATCCATGTCACCGCTCCGCTGACCACGGTTCAAGGTGGGCCCAGGGCCCTGATCAAGCGCCTGCTTGGAAGGACCCCCTACGGGATCGAGGAGAACGCCCGTCGCGCCGAGTACAACGCGCTCCTGCGGGCCGCGTACTCCGGCAAGGAGCCCTTCTTCGATCTAGCCGCGATTGAATCCACCGGGCTCGACGGGAGCGCGGCGACGTTCGAGTGGAGGGGCCGCAGGGTTCCGGCGCTGGCTGACGAATACACCGACGACGGCGGCCACCTGAACGGTCTCGGCAGCCGCCGAGGCGCGCGGGCGCTCATCACGTTGCTGGACGGAATATCCGGTGCGCAATCCGCAGCCCATTGACCGGAATGGGGCACTTCCGTGCCCAGTGGGTTTGTGCTGTGCTCGACTGGGTCGAAGGGTGGAGTCCAGGCCGCTTCGGGGGGCAGTTACATGACCGTTCGCGCGAACTTCGAGCTCGGACTCATGATCGTCCTTTGTGCGGCGTCGTGCGGGGCTAGCGCAGGTGCGGTTGGCACTGGCGGCACGCCTGTGACGGAGGGCCCGATGACCGGCGACGCGCGCATCGGCTACCTGCATCACAGCACTGGCGGCGTGGTGTGGAGCGGGGGGGTCCCGAGCTTCATCCAGAGCTGGAACTCGGCGCACGGAACTCGGTACCGGATCGCGGAGGAGTCGTACCCGGCCACCACCGGCGGCTATCCCTGGGCGAATTACCCGTATGACTACTGGGACCTTTGGGTGAGCTTCACGGGGCCGAGCCGGGACAGGGGAGAGCTGAACCTCGACGACCTGGTGGCGAAGTACGACGTCATCGTCTTCAAACACTGCTTCCCAGTGAGCGCGATCGGCCCTGACGCCGGTGCGCCAAACGTCTCCTCGAGCGGCAAGAGCGTCGAGAACTACAAGGCGCAATACCAGGCCTTGAAGGTCCGCATGCGGCAGTTCCCGACCCGGCGCTTCATCGTCTGGACGGGTGCCGCGCTGACCGAGGGCTCCACCGATCCGACTCAGGCGCAGCGTGCCCGGGACTTCTTCGCGTGGGTGAAGGACACCTGGGACGAGCGAGGCGACAACGTCTTCGTCTGGGACTTCTACGACCTCGAGACCGCCGGCGGGCTCTATCTCCAGGGCGCGTACGCGGCGAGCCCCACCGACTCCCACCCGAACGCGACGCTCGCCAGCCTGGCGGCGCCGCTCGTGGGCAAGCGGATCGTGGACGTGATCGAGGGACGCGGCGACAGCGCCAGCCTGACGGGGAAGTAGTGGCGCGGGGAGAGCGGCGTTGGGAAAGGGGGACGGAGAATGGCCATTCGCATCGGCATCGTCGGGGCGGGGAAGATGGGGCTCTCGCACTTCGCCATCGCGAACGCGCACCCAAAGGCCACGGTCGTCGCGGTCTGCGACACGTCACGGTACGTACTCTCCGTGCTGAAGAAGTACGCGGGGGTGGCGACCTTCCCGGACTACGGGGCGATGATCGTCAAGGCGGGGCTCGACGCGGTCATCGTGGCCACACCCACCGCGACCCACTACCGCTGCGCCGAGTTCGCCTTGCAGCGCGGCCTGCACGTCTTCGTCGAGAAGCCGTTGACCCTCTCGCCGTTCGAGAGCCACGCGCTCGCCGAGCTCGCCGAGGCCCGCCGGCGCGTCAACCAGGTCGGCTTCCACAACCGGTTCATCGGCACCTTTCGCGAAGCGCGTCGGCTAGTGCACGCCGGCGCGATCGGCGCGGTGACCCACGTCCGTGGAAGCGCCTTCGGACCGGCGGTCGTGAAGGCCCAGGCCACAACCTGGCGGTCCCGTCGCGCAGAGGGCGGGGGCTGCCTCAGCGACTACGCCTGTCACGTCATCGACCTCATGAAGTTCGTCGTAGGCCAGCCGGCGCGCGTCACGAGCGCCTCGCTCGAGTCGATCTTCTCGAAGGACGTCGAGGACGTCGTCCACGCCACGTTCGCCTACGCCGACGGCGCCATCGGGGTTCTCGAGGCCAACTGGAGCGACGCACGCGTCCGCAAGATGACGACCACGCTCACGATCGAGGGGACGATCGGGCGGCTGGTGGTCGATCGCCAGGAGCTGAAGGTCGAGCTGCCTGGCGGACCGTTCGAGCGGTATCCGCGCGGCACCAGCTCACGGTACATCACCGAGCTCCAGGGACCGGTTGGCTACTACCTCCGCGGCGAGGAGTATTCGGCGCAGCTCGACGCCTTCGTCGATGCGATCGTCTCGGGGACGCCGGCGACCGAGAGCTCCTTCGCGAGCGCGGCCGAGGTGGATCGGCTCCTCGCGCTCGTCGACCAGACCAGCCGCTCGCCAAGTGGAATGGGGGTTCACGGTGACGCTTGATCGACTCCTCTTCGGCGACAACCAGTTCTTCGGCGTGAACCACATGTCCGAGGAGAAGGCGCGCCAGCAGCTGGCTCGCTTCAAGGACACACAGGCCGTAATCGACGTTTTGGACGTCGCCTACGGCATGGGCGTTCGCACCTTCATGTGCACGACCCACGATCGCATCGGCGAGATCTGCGACCACATGCGGGCCCAGCCCACCCGGTACGCCGACTTCGTCTACTTGCCGTGCATGCCGTACGCGCACAAGTACGCGGACTCACTCGGCCAGGTAGGGATCATCGAGACGGTGAAGCGCTTCGCCGGCGGGGACCTCCTGAGCACGATCTACCTCGGCGCGCTCGGCACCGCGACCCGCGACGTGTCCCGGCTGATGAAGCTCCTCGTCGACGCGGAGATGAGGCGCTTCCACGGCCTGCAGACGCCCGTCGTCTTCCTGCAGAACGTGGTGACCGACCTCCTGCTCGGCATGCGGCTCTACGACCTCTTCGCGGAGTTCCACGCTTACGTGGCGAAGCGGTACGGGGCGGAGGCGGGGTTCATCACGATGAACCTGCCTGCGCTCCTCGAAGCCCTGGAGCGCGTGGGCGTGCGCAATCCCATCATCTGCGCCAACATCAACAAGATCGGCTTCAGGATGTGCGGCGGGATCGACGCCTACCGAAGCGCGCTCGCCTCCGGGCGCTGTCGAGCCGTCGCGATGTCGGTCTTCGCTTCTGGTGCCATCCCTCCGCGGGAGGCGATCGAGTGGGTATGCGGGCTCGAGGGAGTGCATTCGATCGTGTTCGGCGCGTCCTCTGCCGAGAACATCCGGAACACCAGGGAGCTCGTAGAGTCAGCATGGGGTCGCGACGCCGTGCGGCTCCAGACCCCCGCGGCGGCGGTGTGAAGATGGCGCCCGGCACCCCAGCGCGGCGTCGCGTCAGGCTCCTCAACGTCGAGGTCGACGACGTCACGATGGACGAGCTGGTGGAGTCCTTCCGGGAGGGGATGCTCCTCACCCTCCATGTCGACATGATCATGAAGCTGCAGCGCGACCGGGAGTTCTACGAGCTGCTCCCGAGCTTCGACGTCGTCACCTGCGACTCCCAGATCCTGTTCGCCGCGTCGCGGCTGCTCGGGACCCCGCTCCGCGAGCGGGTCTCCGGCTCGGACTTCTTCCCGCGCTTCTACGAACGGCACGCCAAGGATCCTGGCGTGTCCGTCTTCATCTGCGGCGGTCGAGCGGGCGTGGCCGAGCTCGCCGCGCGCAGGATCAACGCGAAGGTGGGGCGGACCATGGTCGTCGGCGTGCACTCGCCTCCCTTCGACTTCGATCTACGGCCCGGCGAGACCGAGCGGATGATCGCGCAGATCAACGAGTCCCGGGCGACGGTCCTCCTCGTCGGCCTCGGTGCGGGCCGGCAGGAGAAGTTCATCGTGAGGCACCGCGGGAGCCTACCGCACGTGCGGACCTTCCTCCCGCTGGGCGGGACCATCGACTACGAGGCAGGCGCCTTGCCGCGCCCACCGTCTTGGCTCACCGACGCCGGCCTCGAGTGGCTCTACCGCCTGATACGGGAGCCACGTGCGCGGTGGCGGCGCTACGTGCTGCACCAGCCGCCGGTCCTCTGGCGCCTCGCCCAGCAGCGCCTGGGCTCCTATCGGGATCCTTTCGCGGGACGCTGACCATGTTCGACGGGAGGGGCAGATGCTGGTCGCGGCTCTCGACGTTGCGCTGACGCTCGCGGCGCTCCCCGTGACGCTCGCCTCTGGCTACCTCCTCGTCCTCACGCTCCTCTCGTTCGGGCAGCGCCCGAAGCGAGGCCGCGCGCCTCACCTGCGCTTCGACATCGTCGTCCCCGCGCACGACGAGGAGGAGGGGATCGCAGCGACGGTCGGCAGCCTGAAGGAGGTCCACTACCCCGCCTCGCTTCGGCGCATTCTCGTCGTCGCGGACAACTGCTCCGACGCGACCGCCGCTCGCGCGAGGGATGCAGGCGCCACGGTCCTCGTCCGGACCGACCCGGATCGCCGGGGCAAGGGGTATGCCCTCGCCTTCGCGTTCGAGCGGGTCCTCGCGGAGGATCCGCCCGACGCCGTCGTCGTCGTGGACGCCGACTGCCTCGTCACGCCGAACGTCCTGGCAGCCTTCGCCGCGCGGCTCGACGAAGGCGCCCTGGCCGTCCAGTGCGCGTACGTCATCGGTAACCCGCGCGCCTCCTGGCGAACGTCGCTGATGGCCATCGGGTTCGCGCTGGTCAACGTCGCTCGCCCGCGAGGCCGGGAACGGCTCGGGCTCTCCGCAGGGCTGCACGGCACCGGCATGTGCTTCGCCGCCTCCGTCCTGCGCGAAGTGCCTCACGACGCCTTCTCGATCGTGGAGGACCTGGAGTACGGGCTGCGGCTCGGGCTCGCCGGACACCGGGTTCACTTCGCGCCCGAGGCGTCGGTCCAGGCGGACGCGCTCGCGACCGTCCGCGGCTCCGGACCGCAGCGCCTGCGATGGGAGGACGGGAGGCGCGCAGTGGCGCGAGCGTACGTGCGCACCCTCCTGCGCCGCGCCATGGCGGCTCGCGACCCGGTCCTCTTCGATCTCGGGCTCGACCTCCTGGTTCCACCCCTCGCCAAGCTCGGGCAGGTGGCCGTCGCCGGGGCCGCCGCCACGGCGATTGGCTCGGTGCTCGCAGAGCACAGCCTTTGGGCGACGTGGCCGTGGGGGTTCAGCCTCGCGGCGCTCTGCCTCCACGTCGCGGCCGGCTGGTGGCTCTCGGGGACGGGGGTGAGGGGGCTCGCTTCGCTGCTGCACGCGCCAGCGTACCTGGCGTGGAAGGCGGTCATCTCCTCCGCCCCCCGGGAGCATCCGTCGGGGAGCTGGGTTCGAACCCGGCGCGGGAGGCCACTGTGATCCGGGAGCTGACCAGGGACGCCGCTGCCTATGCCACACTGGGCGGCTGGTACCGCAACCTGGGCTTCTGGGTCGTGGCGACCTACCGCCTGGGCGCGTGGGCGCGCACGCTGCCGCGCGTCGCTCGGTTACCGGTGCTCGTCGTCTACTGGGGCCTGCGGCTCCCGTGGCGGTTCTTCCTGCACGTGGAGCTGCCTGCGTCCGCACAGATCGGTGGGGGCCTGATCGTCGTGCACCCCTATAACATCCTCATCGGAGCGCACGCCCGGCTCGGCGAGGACTGCGCACTCTTTCACGAGGTCACCATCGGCATGGGGCCGAGGGCGGGGGCCCCGCAGATCGGGAGCCACGTCGCGCTGTTCGCCGGCGCTCGCGTCCTGGGTGGGGTCAAGATCGGCGATGGCGCCGAGATCGGCGCCAACTGCGTCGTGACATGCGACGTCCCCCCAGCCTCGATCGTCGCTCCAGCACCAAACCGCGCCATCCCCAAGGCCCTGATCCGCGTCGCAGAGGGAAAGGATCAAGCCGTTGGCAAGTGACCTGCAGATTGCCCGCGCCGTGACTCCCGGCGACGGAACGGCCATCCAGGGGCAGGCTGGGCGCGGCTCCGACAGCGCCTCCCCGATGCCGGTGTCCGGCTCCATGATGCGAGGCTCGCTCTGGTCGATGGGGGGCTTCGCCGCGGGACAGGCGCTCCGCTTCGCCGGCAACCTCCTGCTGACGCGCCTGCTCTTCCCCGCTGCTTTCGGCGAGATGGCGCTCGTCGCCACGCTGGTCCAGGGGCTCCAGCTGTTCTCGGACGTCGGGATCGGTCCCGCGATCGTGCAAGGGGCACGCGGGGACGACCCTCGGTTCCTGAAGACCGCCTGGACGGTACAGTGCGCCCGCGGCGTGGTCCTGTGGGTCCTCTCGCTCCTGATCGCCCGGCCGGTCGCGGGGCTCTATGGTCGGGAGTCCCTCGCCTGGTACATCCCGGTCGCCGCACTGTGCGCCGTGTTCGGCGGGTTCGAGTCCATAGCGGTCTCCACGCAGCAGCGTCATGTCAGGCTCGAGCGGCTGACCCTCATCGACTTCTCGACGCAGGCGATCACGGTGTTGGCGACCGTGCTCCTCGCCGTCGTCGTGCGGTCGCACCTCGGCCCGGATCACCCAGCCGCCGTCTGGGCCCTGGTCGGTGGAACGCTGGTGGGGAACGCCGCGCGGCTCGCGATGACGCACCTCGTCCTGCCTCGGTTCCATCACGGCTTCCTGCTCGAACGAGACGCGCTCGCCACGCTGTTCGGCTTCGGGCGCTGGATCTTCTTCAGCACGTTGCTCTTCTTCCTGGCAGGGCAGGCGGACCGCCTCGTCCTCGGCAAGTTGATCCCGATGGACCTGCTAGGGGTCTACGGCATCGCGATCGCGCTGGCGTCGCTGCCGACGCAGGCGGTCCAGCGCCTGGCGGCTTCAGTGCTCTTCCCTTCGTACAGCCGGATCTCCGGGCAGCTCGACTTCGCGCGTTCGGTCCAGCGCGCGAGGATGCCCGTGCTGCTCAGCGGCGCGACGCTCGTGACAGGGCTCATCGCATGCGGCCCGTTCCTGGTTCGTGGCCTCTATGACAATCGGTACGCCGAGGCGAGCTGGATGGTCCAGCTCCTCGCCGCGTCTGCCTGGCTTCAGCTCCTCGAGTCCACGAATGGCGCGGTGCTCCTCGCCAAACGTCTCTTGCCGTGGCACGCGGCGAGCTACGCCTCGAAGGTCGTGGGGCTCGTCCTGCTCGTCCCCGCGGGCTTCTGGGCCGGCGGCCTTCGCGGCGCGATCCTAGGCCTCGTCGCCGCGGATGCGGCCAAGTACGTCGTCTCGGCCACCGGGGTCGCCAGGTGCGGCGTCCGCGTCGTCTGGCGCGACGCCGGATTGACGGCGCTCATCGCCCTTCTCTCCGCCGGTGCCATCGCCGTAGGGTCGATCATGTACGCGGGGTGGGGACCATTGGCCGGCTTCCTGGGTGCCGGCGCCACAGCGGTTGCCGCCTGGGCGACCGTCGCCGCGCCGATCCTCTTGCGTCGCCGACGCGGAGAGCCATCGGTGGCCTCGCCAGGGACGCCCGAGCCGATCTGGACCGCAGGCGCTGAGCCGGGGAGGGAGCCATGAACGAACCGGATCGGCAGGGAGCCGTTGCGCGGCGTGGTAAGGGCGCGCGGACCCTGGCCGCGCTGTGCTTGACGCTGGCGTGCCGGACCGGCGCGGCGCCACCGCCCACCGCGACTCTGCTAGGCGTGAACATCGAGGGAGTGTCGGACTGGTCGGCGCAGCCGTTCTTCGCTGACATGATCAAGCAGGGGCGCCCCTGGAACGTGATCGGCAACCTCTCGACCCCCGCCCCCGTCGACGCCAATGGCTGGCCGACCGGTGACGCCCAGATCGTCATCGCCACCCCGCCAGCCATGGTGGCGCGGGCCGAGCCCTACAAGCTCTCCTTCGTCGGCAACGCCACGGTCTCCGCGCTCAGCGGCAGGATCGCCAACAAGGTCTACGACCGCGCCACCAACACCACCACCGCGGACGTCTTCATCACGGCGACGGACCCCGCCCAGCCCCACCTCAACGGCAACTTCTTCCTCTCCTTCTCCGGCCAGCCCGGCGGCGTGAAGCAGGTCCATCTCCTCCGCCCCGGCCACGCCCCCTCGGAGATCTTCTCCCAGGACCTCCTCGCCCGGATCTCCCACTTCTCCACCCTCCGCCTCGGCATGTTCCTCGGCCCCGCCAACGAACAGGTGACCGCCAACACCGACCATGAGTGGTCCGACCGCGGCCTCCCCGGCTACGCCCTCCAGACCATCGACGCCCCCGCCTGGGAGTTCGTCACCCTCC
>JBAVTL010000354.1:0-3368 GCA_049696175.1 Anaeromyxobacteraceae bacterium | reverse complement strand
TCCCCGGGGTCCACGCCGAGCACCCGCCCCGCGATCCGCGCGACCTCCCCGCGCAGCGCGTCGCCGTCGGGGATCTGCCCGCTGCGTTGGGTCACCACCCATCCCTCGACCTGCGCGGGCGTCCCATGCTCCCGCCGGAGGAGGTAGGCGGCCCGCTCGTCCCCCTGCTCGATCCGTGGAGCGCCCATCCAGCCGGACGAGGCCGGGAGCGACACGGCGAGGTCGCCCGCCTCGAGCACGATCGGCGCGGCGGCCTCCGGGGACCTGTCGAGGACGTAGAGCAGCGGAACACCCATCCGCGAGACGACGTGGAGCACCTTCCCCGTGGACCGGTGCTCGAACCAGCGGGTGGACGCGAGCATCATGTCGGGCGGACCCGCCACGTCGAAGACGAAGCGTGAGGTCAGCGAAGGATCCCTCACGATCCAGTGCGCGGCGACGTCCGAGACGACGGTGGACGTCACGAAGCGAGGCCCCCCGGGGCGCGGCGGCACATTCCGCACCACCCACGCCATCGCCTCGCGCCCGGCGGCGCCCCAGTAATCCAGCTCGAAGTCGCGGCTCGCCCCCGGGAGGCCGCCCGCGATCAGCCGGTTGAAGTAGACGTACTCGTAGGGGTGGAGCCGAACCGAGTCGACGATCGCCAGGGCCGCGAGCCCCGCGGTAACCGTGAGCGCGGCCCACCGACCCGGCCGCGGGAGGAGGTCCAGGGAGGCCGAGAGGCTCCAGCCGGCGAGGGCGGCGAAGGACGGCAGGACGAACAGGAGGTGGCGAATGCCGTCGTAGAGGACGGGGCGCGTAGCGACCGCGGCGAGGACGGGGCCGACGCCGGCCACGGCCACCAGCCCGCGGTCGAGCCACACCGGATCCCACGCCGAACGCAGCCGTCCGCGACGAACTGCGACCGCGAAGGCGGCGACACCCGCCGCCGCGATCGAGAACCACGTCTCGGGGAGCGTCGCGGCGAACCAGATCGGGGCGTAGCTCCGCGGGAGCGCGACGCTCGAGACCCATGCCCCGTCGAACCGCACGAGCCCTTCCCAGGGATGGGATCGCGCCGCCGCGACGGCCTCGAGTGGACCCGAGATCGGATGGGTGAGTCCATAGGGCCACCCGAGCAGCATCGTCATCCACGCGATGGCGACGACCGCCGCGAACTGGATCGCCACCGCGGCCGTAGCGCGCCCCCTCCAGCCTCCCCCCTCGAAGAGAAGGCGGAAGGCCCGGACCCCGGTGACTCCCGCGGCGAGGGGAAGCACGATGATCAGCCCGCCGGGCCTGGCCGCGAGGCAGCACCCGAGCGCCAGCCCCGCGGCGAGGATCCGCCGCAGGCCTGGCCGGGGGAGCTCGTCGGCCGTCCTCATGACCGCGAGCAGCATCCACGGGAACGCGGCTGCGAAGGGGATGTCCTTGGAGTTAGCGAACCCGTGTCCCCACCACGGCGGGGTCGCGAGGAGCAGCGCGGCCGAGAAGAAGGCCGCGCGCGCCCCCCCCAGGCGCCGCGCGAGGAGCGCGGTGCCCGCGACTCCCGCCAGCGCGAGGAAGGCGTTCACCAGATGGCGCGACTCCAGCGGGTCGAAGGGAAGCCGCGCGGCGGCCGCCTCCTCGATCCCCTCGAAGAGCCCTCCGTAGAGGTTCAGGTTCCCGGTCTCACCGCCCTCGAGCGCGCGCGCGTCCGCGCCGGCCGACGACCACCACGCGACCGCCGCCTGCCCGACCGCGCGCTGATACCGATCGTCCCATACCGATCCGAAGTCCCTGAAGGTGGCGACGACCAACACGCCTGCGACGAGCATCAGCGCGATCGTGGCGCGATCCCACCCCGAGCGAGGGGAGAGGCGTCGTGCGAGGTCTCTGGCGTGCACTGGCACGGGCGACATGTTAGACGATATGGGGTCGCCGGCCCTCGCCGCCTCGCGATCTCCAGGCGGGCATGCGAATCCTCCTCCTCAATCCGCCGCTCACGGGGTCCGAGCGATACGGGCGCTACGCCTCGGCCGGCTCCTACCTCCCTCCCCTCGGCCTCGCCTACCTCGCCGCCGTGGTCGAGGGGCGCCACGAGGTGCGGATCCTCGACGCCGCCGCCGAGGAGCTGACGGTCGAGCAGACCGTCTCCGAGGTGCTGCGCTTCGGCCCGGACGTCGTCGGCGTGACCGTCATCGCGGCCACCTTCAACCGGGCCACCGCCGTGTGCGCCCAGCTCAAGGCGTCGAACGCGTCGATCGCGACGGTGCTGGGCGGCCCCCACCCGACGGCCTGCCCCGACGCGTGCCTCGCGCAGGCGTCGGTGGACGTGGTCGCCATCGGAGAGGGTGAGCGCACGTTCTCCGAGCTCGTCGCCGCGATCGAGTCGGGCGGCGAGCTCGGCACGGTAAAGGGGATCGGCTTCAAGCGCGATGGGGCTGCAACGTTCACCGCGCCGCGCGGGCGCGAGCACCTCGACTCACTCCCCTTCCCCGCTCGTCACCTGCTGCCGATGGATCGTTACATCCCGTCGGCGATGCACTATCGGCTCCTCCCCGCGCACTCGGTGGTCTGCGGTCGGGGCTGCCCCTATCGATGCACCTTCTGCTCCTGCGCCAAGGTCTTCGCGGGCAAGGTGACGGTCCGGTCCCCCGAGAACGTGGCTGTCGAGGTGCAGATGCTCAAGGAGCGCTGGGGGGCGCGCGAGCTGCTCTTCTGGGACGACACCTTCGGCCTCTCTGAAGGCTGGACGCGGCGCCTCTGCGAACTGCTGCGCCCGCTCGGGGTCGCGTGGTCGGCCTGGATGCGGGTCGATCTGGTCACGCCCGAGATCCTGCGGGAGATGGCGCGAAGCGGCTGCTGGCACGTCTCTTACGGCGTCGAGTCGGGCAACCAGCGGGTGCTCGACGGGATCCGGAAGGGCTTCCAGGTCGAGGACGTCCGCAGGGCATTCCGGTGGACCCACGAAGCCGGCATGGAGGCGCGCGGGACCTTCGTGCTGGGCCTGCCCGGCGACGACCTCTCCTCGATGCGCGACACCGTGGAGCTGGCCGTCGAGATCGACGCCGACTACGCCTCCTTCCAGCTGCTCACGCCCTACCCGGGGACCGAGCTATGGGACGACGCGGAGCGGCTCGGAACCTTCCTGAGCCGGGACCTCGACCGCTACACGATCTGGAACCCGGTCTGGGTGCCCAATGGGCTGACGGCGGCGCAGCTCTCCCGCGCACACCGCAGGTCCTACCGTCGCTTCTACCTGCGCCCCGGATACGTGCTGCGACGGCTGCGCGCGGTGCGCAGCATCGAGGACCTGAAGCGTAACCTGCGCGGCGCGAAGAGCATCCTGGGACTCGGGCGCGGCTAGGGGCAGCCCTGCCGTCAGCGGGCGGTCCTCGCGCACCGCC
>JBAVTL010000353.1:0-12427 GCA_049696175.1 Anaeromyxobacteraceae bacterium | reverse complement strand
GGCGTGCGCTCGTTCCCCGCGGACGCAGGGGTCTTCGCCGCGGCGTACGGCTGCGACGACGCGGAGGCCGCGCACGCCGGGCAGAGCGGGGCCTGCCCTGGACGGAGCGCGCCACCGTCGAAGACCGCGAAGCAGCGGCTGCAAGCGACCTGCGCCATGGTCCCGCGACCCTACCCGGGACCCGGTCGCACGTCAGTGCCGGAAGTGGCGCATCCCGGTCGCCACCATGGCGATGCCGGCCTTGTCTGCCGCCGCGATCACCTCGGCGTCGCGCATCGAGCCGCCCGGCTGGATGACGGCCGTGGCGCCCGCCTTGATGATCTCCTCGACGCCGTCGGCGAACGGGAAGAAGGCGTCGGAGCCGACCGAGGAGCCCTCGACGGGGAGCTGCGCCTTCATCACCGCGGTCTTCACCGACTCGACGCGGCTCGTCTGCCCGCCGCCGATGGCGACGGTCCGGTCGTCCTTGGCGAAGACGATGGCGTTGGACTTGACGTGCTTGACGACCTTCCAGGCGAAGAGGAGGTCCTTCCACTCCTGCTCGGTCGGCGCCCGCTTCGTCATCAGCTTGCAGTCCTCGCGCCGGATGGAGCCGAGGTCGCGATCCATCACGAGGAGGCCGCCTGGGATGGAGCGCAGCTCGCGCGCGTCCTCTGGCCGGCGCTGCCAGCTCGAACGCGGCTGGCCGAGCCGCGGCGCCTCGAGGACGCGGAGGTTCTTCTTGACCGCGAGCGCCGCGCGCGCCTCGTCCGTGAAGGACGGGGCGATGACGCACTCGAGGAAGAGGAGCGTCAGCTCCGACGCGGCGGCGAGATCGACCGGCCGGTTGAGCGCCACGATGCCGCCGAAGGCGGAGATCGGATCGCAGGCCTTGGCGCGCACGAACGCGTCGCCGAGCGTCTTGCCGACCGCGACGCCGCAGGGGGTGTTGTGCTTGATGATCACCGCGGCGGTCTCCTCGAACTCCTTGAGGCCGGCCACCGACGCCTCGAGGTCGAGGAGGTTGTTGTAGGAGAGCTCCTTGCCCTGGAGGATCTTGGCGAAGGCGACGGTCGGCTCCTCGGGCTCGCGCCCCGCGCGGTAGAACGCGCCGGCCTGGTGCGGGTTCTCGCCGTAGCGGAGGTCCTGGACCTTCGTGTAGACGGCGGCGAGCGTCGCCGGGAAGTGGGAGGGGGCGGCGTCGGGCGCCTCGCGGCTAGTCAGGTACTCGGAGATGGCCGCGTCGTAGGACGCCGTGTGGGCGAAGGCCTTCTTCATGAGCATGAAGCGGGTCGCGTCGGAGAGGGCCTTCGACTGCTCGACCTCCGCGGCGACCTTCTCGTAGTCGGCCGGGTCCACGACGACGCCGACGTGTGCCGAGTTCTTGGCGGCGCTCCGGACCATCGTCGGGCCGCCGATGTCGATCTCCTCGACGCAGACCTCGAACGGCTTGCCGGCCTCGACCGCCTGGCGGAACGGGTAGAGGTTCACGACGACGAGGTCGATCGGCGGGATGTCGCGCGCCTTCACGTCCGCCTCGTCGGAGGCGAGCCCGCGCCGGTAGAGGATGCCGCCGTGGACGCGCGGGTGGAGCGTCTTCACGCGGCCGCCCAGGATCTCCGGGGCCTGCGTGTAGTCGCCGACCTGGACGACGGGGATCCCCGCGTCGGCGAGCGCCTTGTGCGTGCCGCCGGTGGAGAGGAGCTCGACGCCGGCGGCGGCGAGCCGCCTGGCGAACGGGACGAGGCCGGTCTTGTCGGAGACCGAGAGGAGCGCGCGACGGACCATGTGGTGAGACCCTCCAGGAGAGAACGGGCCCTTTTAGTCCCCGCCGGACGGGGATTCAAGCCGGTCCTGCCGGCCTCCGGAGTTCGTGCCGGCGTCGCGCCCCGGCAGGGGGGATTTCCAGCTATCCAGCCCCGAAAAGACTACGCCCGCCGCGCGTCCTGGGACGCGGGCGGGCGCTACGCCTCAGGCGCTCTGAAGCGCCGTCAGTACGTAAAGACGCCGCCCAGATCCTCGGTGTACGACTGCGCGGTCCCCGCCAGGGTCACGAGCTCCGTGACCGTCTCCTTGAACGCGGTGATCCGAAGCTGGTAGGTCATCCCGGGCGTCAGCGCGGTTCCGGAGTAGGTGGCCGTCGTGCCGCTGGCCGCCGCCTGATCCAGCTTCATCATGTTTTTTCCGTACGCGTCGAACACCTCGACGCGGTAGGTGGCGGCCGCCGAGTAGCTGCTCTCGGACGCCCAGGTGAAGACCGGCGTCGCCGTGGTCACGACAGTGGGCGTCGCGCTCACCGCCTGCCCGTCGATGAGGGTCAGGTTGACAGCAGGGATGATCTTGAAACCGGTAGGCGTCGCGGTGACGGCGCCACCGGTCACGGTAACGAGCGGCGAGGCCGTGTTACCGCCAGTGCCGATGTCGCGGACGTCGCCGTCGAGCCCGAACGCGGCGAGCACTCGGTAGGTGCCGTCGGGGACCCCTGTGAACGAGTACCCCCAACCGGCGACGTCAACGGTGAGACCAGGCACCGAGTCGCCCCGGTCCAGTGTCACCACGTAGGTGGAATCCGGTACCAGCGTCACCTGGAAGTTCGGGTTCGGGTTGTTGTTCGGGATGAGGTTGCCGCTGAACGCTGCGCCCGCCCCGGCCGCCACGCCGAGTGCGGCGACAGCGTTGTCACCGGCCGCGAGCGCAGCGGTCGTGACCGGCGTGTAGTTCGCGCCCTTGACGTAGGCCGTGACGACGTACGTCGTTCCCGGGAGGAGGTTGAAGACGACGAAGTTGCCGCTCCCGTCCGCGATGCCGCTGACGCCCGCGCCGCCGCCGACGGGCACTGCCACGACGAGTACGCCGGAGCCGGACGGCCCCCCCGTGACGCTGCCGTGGATCTGCGCCGTGGCGGACGCGTTGGCCGCCGGCAGCAGCTCGATGTCAGTCGCGGCTCCGGTCACGGTTCCGTCGACGACCCAGTTCGCCCCGTTGGAGACGGCCTTGGAGAGGTCGATCGGAAGCGCCGGCCGGATCCCGCTGGGGAAGGTCGCGTAACCCTGGGCGGCCGCGTTCAGCGTGACGAAGGTCTGGAGGGGCTTTCCGCTCGCGTCGCGCGCGGCCCGGACCTGGAGCTCGTACTGACCGTCCGAGGTACCGTTGTTCGCGCTCGTCGCGACGGTCGACATCGGCGCGCGGTTCGAGTCGAGCGCGACGACTCGCGCACCGTTGAGGAGCGTCGCTGGGGCCGTGGTAGGGTCGGAGACGCCTCCGCGCAGCAGCACGGGCGAGAAGCATGCCGGCGCGGCGTTCTGGACGGACTCGCAGGACTGTCCCGTGGGGCAGCCCGTCTCGTAGCACGTCGCAGGAGCCTTCTTGCTGCCGCCACCGCACGCGGCGGCGAAGGCCGCCACCGCAATCAAGGCAAAACGCTTCATTTTGGGTTCCTCCAAGGTCATGGGCCTGTCGAGTACCACCCTCAGGTGACGGGCGCGACGGTGTCATTTGCCCACATGTGCGGCACACGGGGCGCAGGTGCGTTCCCCGTGAGTGAACCCTCCACGCCCCCGACCGGTAGGACCTCCCCGAGGCCGCCGACGTAGCGGCCCCCCCCCAATCGGGCGGCCCGATCGGGCGCCGTCGGTGCGCAGCGCCCTCCGAATGATCACGATCGTCCCATGGCGCGACAGAAGCCCGGGACGCCGTACCCGCTCGGCGCGACCTGGGATGGACGCGGCGTCAACTTCGCCCTCTTCTCGGAGCACGCGGAGGGCGTGGAGCTCTGCCTATTCAGCGACGACGATCAGGCGCGCGAGCTGCGCCGGGTGAAGCTGACCGAGCAGACCGACGGGGTCTGGCACGCCTTCTTCTCCGACGTCCAGCCCGGGCAGCGCTACGGCTACCGCGCGCACGGCCCCTGGGCCCCCGCGGAGGGACACCTCTTCAACCCGAGCAAGGTCCTGCTCGATCCTTACGCCAAGGCGATGGGGCGGCCCCTCCGCTGGGCGGACGAGCTGTTCGGGTATCCGATCGGCGCCGCTGAGGAGAACCTCCCCCGGGACGAGCGGGACAGCGCCCCCTTCGCGCCCCTCGCGGCCGTAGCGGACGAGTCCTTCACATGGGGCGACGACGCGCCGCCGCGCACCCCGTGGCACAGGACGGTGATCTACGAGGCGCACGTGAAGGGGCTGACGCGGCTCCACCCGGACGTGCCCGAGGCGCTCCGTGGGACGTACGCCGGGCTCGTCTGCGAGCCGATGCTGCGGCACCTCGTGGACCTGGGGATCACCGCCGTCGAGTTGATGCCGGTCC
This sequence comes from Anaeromyxobacteraceae bacterium, assembly GCA_049696175.1. Classification (GTDB taxonomy): domain Bacteria; phylum Myxococcota; class Myxococcia; order Myxococcales; family Anaeromyxobacteraceae; genus DATIVK01. The sequence continues at coordinate 8,146 of JBAVTL010000353.1, read as the reverse complement.
ACCACCACGTCCACGAACGCGCGCTCGCCGACCGCAGCCTGTCGAACTACTGGGGCTACAACACGCTCGCCTTCTTCGCGCCCGACCCGAGCTACGCGGTCCACGGCGACCCGCTCAAGGTGCTCCACGAGTTCAAGCGCATGGTCCGCGCGCTCCACTCGGTCGGGATCGAGGTGATCCTCGACGTCGTCTACAACCACACGGCGGAAGGGAACCACCTGGGCCCGACGCTCTCGATGCGCGGGATCGACAACGCGACCTACTACCGGCTCGCCGAGGACAAGCGCCGGTACGTCGACTACACGGGCTGCGGCAACACGCTGAACATGCGGTCGCCCAGGGTGCTCCAGCTGATCATGGACAGCCTGCGGTACTGGGCCATCGAGATGCACGTCGACGGCTTCCGCTTCGACCTCGCCAGCGCGCTCGCGCGAGAGCTCCACGAGGTGGACCGACTCTCGGCCTTCTTCGACATCATCCACCAGGATCCGATCCTCTCGCAGCTCAAGCTGATCGCCGAGCCGTGGGACCTCGGCGAGGGGGGCTACCAGGTCGGCAACTTCCCCATCGGCTGGACCGAGTGGAACGGGAGGTACCGCGACTCCGTCCGCCGCTTCTGGAAGGGGGACGGCGGGATGGTGAGCGAGCTGGCGACGCGCCTCGCCGGCTCCGCCGACCTCTACGAGACCAGCGGCCGGCGCCCGTACGCGAGCATCAACTTCGTGACCGCGCACGACGGCTTCACCCTGCACGACCTCGTCAGCTACGACCAGAAGCACAACGAGTCCAACGGGGAGGACAACCGCGACGGCACCGACGAGAACTTCAGCTGGAGCTGCGGCGTCGAGGGGCCCACCGAGGATCACCAGATCCTCGACCTCCGCGCGCAGCAGAAGCGGAACCTGCTGGCCACGCTCCTCTTCTCGCAGGGCGTGCCGATGCTCCTCGCCGGCGACGAGGTGGAGCGGACCCAGGGGGGCAACAACAACGCGTACTGCCTCGACGACGAGACCAGCTGGATCCACTGGGACCTCGACGAGCGGAGGCAGGGGATCCTCGACTTCGTCCGGCTGATCCTCGCGATCCGGCGCGACCACCCGGTCCTGCGCCGGCGCAGCTTCTTCCAGGGGCGGCCGATCCGCGGCGGTAAGGACATCGCCTGGCTCCAGCCCTCGGGGAAGGAGATGACCGACGATGACTGGCAACGCGGCTTCGCCCGCTGCCTCGGCGCCCTCCTGGTCGGCGACGCGATCGACGAGGTGGACGAGGACGGGAACCCCGTCCGCGACGACACCCTCCTCCTCCTGCTCAACGGCCACCACGCACCTCGGCTCTTCACGCTGGCGCCGATCGATCAATCCAGGTGGGAGACGCTGCTCGACACGAGCGAGACCGTCCGCGGCGAGGCGGTGCGTTGGCACCAGCACCGGTACCGGATGGCCGGCCGCTCCCTGGCGCTCCTCGTCGCGCGCAACGAGCGGCGCCGCTCGAGGCACGTTTGACCCACGGTCCCTCCCTCGGCGCCCTCGTCGCTGGGGGCGCGACCCACTTCCGGGTCTGGGCGCCGGACGCGGACCGGGTAGAGGCGCTGATCGAGGGCGGCGGCGTCCACCCCCTGGCCCCGAGCGCCGGCGGCTACCACGAGGCGGTGGTCCCCGGCGTCGGACCTGGAGCGCGGTACCGGCTGCGGGTCGACGGTCGCGGCCCCTTCCCCGACCCGGCGTCACGCGCGCAGCCGGAGGGGGTCCACGGTCCGTCGATGGTGATCGACCCCGCGGCCTTCGCCTGGACCGACGCCGCCTGGCCCGGCATCGCCCTGCGCGACCTCGTCATCTACGAGCTCCACGTCGGCACCTTCAGCCCGGCAGGGACCTTCGCCGGGGCCGCGGCGCTCCTCCCCGCCCTGCGGGAGCTGGGGGTCACCGCCATCGAGCTGATGCCGCTCGCCGACTTCCCCGGGCGCCGGAGCTGGGGCTACGACGGCGTCTCCCCGTTCGCGCCGGCCCGCTGCTACGGGACCCCCGACGACCTTCGGCGCCTGGTGGACGAGGCTCACCAGCTCGGCGTGGGGGTGCTCGTCGACGTGGTCTACAACCACCTCGGGCCGGACGGGAACCACCTCGCCGCGTTCAGCCCCTGCTACTTCACGCACCGGCACCAGACGCCCTGGGGCGACGCGGTCAACTGCGACGGCGAGGGGAGCGAAGGCGTCCGCGACTTCCTGGCCGAGAACGCGCTCCACTGGATCCGCGAGTACCACGCGGACGGCCTGCGGCTCGACGCGACCCACGCCATCGTCGACGACTCGCCCCGCCACGTCCTGCAGGAGCTTTCCGCCCGCGTGCGGGCCGAGGCGGACCGCCCGGCGCTGATCATCGCCGAGGACGCGCGAAACCTGGCCGCGCTGATCCGCCCGCCGGGCGACGGCGGGATGGGGCTCGACGCCGTCTGGTCGGACGACTTCCACCATCAGGTCCGGGCGCGACTCGCCGGCGACCGCGACGGCTACTTCGCCGACTTCACCGGCGCGGTCGAGCCGCTCGCGGAGACGCTGCGTCGCGGCTGGCTCTTCACGGGGCAGCGATCGCGGTCGCTCGGCGCGCCACGCGGCACCGATCCGGCCGGGCTGGCGCGCGAGCGCTTCGTCTTCTGCGTCCAGAACCACGATCAGGTGGGGAACCGCGCCTTCGGCGATCGGCTCCACCACGCGATCGACGCCGCGGCGTGGCGCGCCGCCGTAGCGCTCCTGCTCCTCTCTCCAGAGACCCCCCTCCTCTTCCAGGGGCAGGAGTGGGCAGCCTCGACGCCGTTCCTCTACTTCACCGACCACGAGCCGGCGCTGGGGCGGCTCGTCACGGAGGGGCGACGGCAGGAGTTCGGCCGCTTCGCCGCCTTCGCCGACCCGGCCACCCGGGCGCGGATCCCCGATCCGCAGGCCGACGAGACCTTCGAGGCGAGCAGGCTCCGGTGGGAGGAGCGCTCCCGCGAGCCGCACGCGTCGTCGCTGCGTCTGCACCAAGCCCTCCTCGCCCTCCGGCGCAGCGCGCTGACCCACCGCTTCGACCGCTTCGACGCGGCGGCCGCTCCGCCAGCCGGGCTCCTGCTCCGGATCGGTGAGCTGGCCGGCGCGGTCTGGCTGGAGGGGCGCGGCGAGCTCGAGGTCAGCGGAGTCGGCACCAGGGTCCTGCTCTCGACGGAGGACCCCGCCTTCGCCAGCGAGCCGGCGCCCGTCGAGGTCGTGCGGTCGGGGAGCGCGACCCGGCTGCGCTTCGACCGCCCCGGGGCGCTGGTGCTCGCCTGAGCCGGATCAGGCCGGATGGGAGGCGAGCAGCGCCACCGGAAAGTCGGCCAGCGCCTCCGCCACGTCGAGCGTCCCCGTCGTGCGGACGGCGCCGGTCACCGCGTCGTGGAGGGCCACCTCCGGGAGCGCGAGCCGCGCGCGGAGCTGCCGGGGCCGCAGCGCGTCGTCGAGCTGCCCGAGGAAGAGCCGCGGCGCGATGCAGACCAGCCACCGGTCGTCCAGCCTCCTCGCGAACGCGACGACGCGGTCCGTGTCGTGCCCCTCCGCGACCAGCGGCTCGTAGGCGCCTCTCAGGAAGAGGCTCGGGTCGGCCCGGCGCAGCCGCAGGCCGCTCGCGAGGAGCAGGAGCTTGGCCCGACCGTCGGCAAGCACCTCGGGGGTCGAGACCTCGCGCGCCAGGGCGAGCCGGTCGCGTGCGGCGTCGAGCTCGTCGAGGAGCCGGGAGCGGAGCGCGAAGTCGACCGGCCGCCGGTTGTCCGGGTCGACCAGGGAGAGGTCCCAGAGCTCGGTCCCCTGGTAGGTGTCGGGCACGCCGGGGCTGGCCAGCTTCAGCGCGACCTGCGCGAGCGAGGAGAGGCGGGCAGCCGCCGCGACCCGGCGGACCAGGCGCCCCGCGCTCTCCAGGAACGGCGCGGCCCCGAGGATCGAGGCGACGAACCCACGGACCGCCTCCTCCCACGCGCGCTCCGGGCGGTTCCAGCTGGTGTGGACCTTCGCCTCCCGGAGCGCCTTCAGGGCGTAGGCCTGGAGGCGGTCGACGTACACCTCCCACCCTGGCGCTCCGACCCCGGCGCCATCCGGGAGCGTCCCGACGATCGTCTGGTAGAGGAGGGTCTCCTCCTCACGGTCCGGCGCGCGCCGCCCGTCGATCTCCAGGGCGAAGCGCCGGTGCGCCCGGCTCCAGTCCCTGACCTGATCCCACCATTCCCCTCCCAGCTCCGAGAGCGCGTCGATCCGCAGCCTGGTGTCCTCGCTCCGCTTGGTGTCATGGGTCGTGGTGGCGAGCATCGAGCCCGGCCAGCGCTGCAGCCGCGCTCCATTGCGCCGGTGGAACGCGGCAGGGGCGACGCCGAAGTGGGCCGGATCGCCCCCGACCTCGTTGAGCGAGGCGAGCCGGAGGTAGCTGTAGAAGGCGGTGTCCTCCAGCGCCTTCGCGCTGATCGCCCCGGTGATCTGCTGGAGCTTGAGGGTGAACTCGAGCCGGTCACGCCGCTCGGCGTCGCCCAGGTGCTCGGGTGGCTGCTGCAGCAGGACGTCGCGCAGGAAGTCGAAGATCGACGGATCGAGCAGGTAGTCCCGGCGCTGGGCGCGTGCGACCGTCGCCTCGACGTAGCCGCGGTCCTGCGCCTGCACCTCCCCGCGAGGGCCGACGTAGGTCCGGTAGACCGGGAGCAGGGCCAGGTACTCGATCAGGGCGCGCGTCAGCTCGGCGTGGGTGAAGTCGCGCGTCCGTCGGTCGCTCTCCGCGGCGCGCTCCAGCCGCCGGGCCAGCATCTGGACCTCGCTCGCCATCAGCGAGGAGCAGACCAGCCGCCGGGAAGCCTGCGCGACCTCTGCGAAGGGGACGCCTTGCCCCCGGAAGCGGGCGTGTCTCGTCGCGAAGACCTTGGCGGAGGTCGAGTCGACGAAGAGCCCGTTCACGGCGTTCAGGAACTCGTAGCCGGTCGTCCCGTGAACGGCCCAGGACTCGGGCATCACCTCGTCGGCCGCCAGGATCTTCTCGGCGACCACGTAGAGCGGCAGCGACGGGTCCCGGATGCGCGCCAGCCGCTCCGCGAGCTGCTCGGCGCGCGCACGACGTAGGCCAGGATCGATCGCCTCCTCACCCTCCTCCACGCTCGGCTCCGCTCTGCGCGCCAGGATCGTCGCCTGGAGCCGGCGGAAGTAGCCGGGAGGGTCGTAGAGGCCGTCCGGGTGGTCGATCCGAAGCCCGGTGATCGCGCCTGCCCCGACGAGGTCCAGGAGCAGCCGGTGCGAGTCCTCGAAGACCGACGGCTCCTCCATCCGGATGGCCGCCAGCCCATTGACGTCGAAGAAGCGGCGGTAGTTGATCTCGTCCCCAGCGACCCGCCAGTCGGCGAGCCGGTAGGCCTGCTCCTCGAGGAGCGCGTGAAGCCGGTCGAAGCTCCGCGGGTCGCCGGGCGACCCGTTGAAGGCCGCGACGGCGGCGTCGACGTGACGTGCGACCCGCTCGCTCTCGTCACAGAGCGCCGCGAGCCGCCGCCTGGCCACCTCCCGCTCGCGGGTCCGTTCGATCACGGCGGCAGGGTCGGTCGCGTCGCGCGGCGCCAGCTTCTCGAGGGCGGCGCAGACGCTCTGCAGCTCCTGGAGGCTCGGGTGCGCCGCGCCCAGCTCGGCGGCGAGGGTCGGCAGATCGTGACGGAGCAGCACCGGGACGGTGCGCGGCGCGATGGGGAACCGGTGATCGAAGTAGCGCAGGAGGAAGGTGCCTCCCTCCCGCGCCAGGACCAGCTCACCGCGCTCGAGCACCGCCCCGTACTGGTCGGCGAGGAACGGGAGCAGGACCTTGTTGGCCAGCTCCTCCTTGCGCGGCTTCCAGTCGATGTCGAAGCGGTGCGCCTCCACCGATGACGGCCCGTCCTCGAGGACGTCCATCCACCAGCCGTTCCCGGCGCCGATCCCCATGTGGTTGGGGACGAAGTCCACGATCAGCCCGAGGTCGGTGGCGGCGAGCGCCTCGCGGAGCGCGGCGAACCCGTCGCTGCCCCCGAGCGCGGTGGAGAGCCGTCCGTGATCGACCACGTCGTAGCCGTGAAGGCTGCCGGGCGCCGCCTCCAGGATCGGGGAGACGTAGAGCGCGTCCGCTCCGAGCCGCACCAGGTACGGGACCACGGCGGCGGCCTCGCGAAACCCGAAGCCGGGCCCGAGCTGGAGCCGGTAGGTGGAGGCGGGAGCGCGCGCGGCCGCGGCGGGATCCGCGAGCGCGGCGGCCAGCCGCGAGAGGATCGGATCTGCTTCGTCCACGATGCCATCCTCCAACCAGGGTCCACGGGCAACCGCGGCGTGACCGGCTCGCGCCGCGCCGGCGCTCAGCCCCCCAGCAACTCCTCGCCACCGATCCAGAGCGCCGCCCCGAAGCCGCCGATGTAGCGGGCCTCGACGGGCCTGAGCGCCCAGAGCTGGAAGCCGAGGCCGAAGTACATGCTCGCGTCGGGGTGGCGCGCGAGGAAGCGCTCGCGCACGGCCTCCGCGGCCTCACCTTCCAGCCTGCGGGCGTCCCCGATGATCGCCGCACGCGCAGACTGCTGTGGATCGCCATCGGTCGCCTCCTGCACCAGCACCGAGGCGCGGGGATCCGCGACGAGGTTCTTCGTGTGCTGCGCCAGGTGGGAGATCAGGAAGACCGGCTCCACTTCGGGAGTCGTGGCGAGCTGCACCAGCGAGCCGTACGGGTAGCCCGCGGGCTCCAGGCTGCTCGTCGAGAGCAGCCCGTGGTGCGCCTCCCGCAGCAGCTTGCGGACCGCCTCGGCGCGATCGGAACGTGCAGCCATGGTCCCCTCCCGCGGCCCGCAGGGGGCCACGGCGCGATCCTACCGCGTCGCGGCTGCGACCTCGTGAGGCTCGGCGCGAGCCCCCCCCAGTAACCTCCCCTCTCCCCCAACGGGGGAGAGGGTCAGGGTGAGGGGGCGACCACGGCCTGACGGGCGTTCGCGGAGCAGTCGAGACCGCGACTCCTCCTCGTCGTCCGGACGGTAGACGCGGCGGGTGGGCGTTGACACGGTACGGCAGACCACCGTACATGATTCGAGAGGGGAGCCTCAATGCGGACGTCTTCGAAGAAGGGCCATTCAGGCGAGCGCAAGACGGCGCGAATGGAGCTGCGGCTTGCGCCGTCCGCTCGCACGATCATCGAACGGGCAACCGCGGTCTCTGGCCTCGCCGCTGGCGACCTGGCCTATGAGGGTGCACGTCGCATCCTCGAGGAGCACGAGCGGTTGGTGCTCCGTGCCGCCGATCGTGACGCATTCCTGAAGGCCGTCTCGCACCCGCCAGCGCCGACGCCTCGCTTGATCAGGGCACTCCGGCGTCACGGCGTCGAGCGCGGCTGACGCGAGTGGCCGTCCGGTTCGAGACCCTGAGCAGTCGCCACGATCGCGGCCGCCGGACCTTCGCGTCCGGCGTTGCTGCGCTCGACGAATGGTTTCGGACGCGCGCGTCACGAGACCAGCGGCGTCACGTCGCGCAGGTGTTCGTCGCGCTCGACGACGACTCAGGCCCCGTCGGTTTCTACAGCCTGAGCATGTTCACGCTGGCGCTCGAGAGTCTGCCCGAGCCACTGGCGCACAGGCTCCCCAGGTACGACGCGATCCCCGCGGCGCTCATCGGTCGCCTCGCTCGCCACGAGCGTGCCAAGGGCTCGGGGGTAGGCGACCTGCTCGTCGCTGATGCGGTGAAGCGCGTGCTGTCCGCCTCGGAGTCGGTGGCCGCCTTCGCCATCGTGGTGGACGCGAAGGACGACCGCAGCAGGCGCTTCTACGAGTCCCACGGGTTCATCTCTCTACCGTCGCGGCCTCAGCGGCTGTTCCTGCTGACCGAGACCGCGGCTGCGGCGATGGCAAGCGCCTCCCGCGCTCGCACCGGAGGCGGTTGACGACTCCATCGCAGCCCCTGAGGAAGGCCGCCACGCGGCGGCGCCGACGGCAGGGTATCTTCGAGTTCATCCGTTGAACCGCTCGCCGATCCGTGCCGAGAGGACGGACCGGCCAGCGCGCCCACGTCGACCGGGGTAGGCGCGAGCGAGGGGACTGCAGGAGCCTGGGCGGCGACCAGCACGGCCCGCGCCGGCGCAGTCGCCGGCAGCGCCGCCGCCGCGCGAACGCGACC
>JBAVTL010000352.1:0-4234 GCA_049696175.1 Anaeromyxobacteraceae bacterium | reverse complement strand
CCTCTGCGGCGGCCTCCTCGCCGGGCGGCGGCGGGGCCTCGCCCACGCGCCCATGCTGGTAGGCGCGCCACTCGTCCTCGACGGCGAAGCGGAGCGCCCGGATCGAGCGGGGGAGCGGGGCGCCCGGAGGGTTGCGGTCGGCGAGCGCCTCGAGCCCGCGCCGCAGCCCCCGGCAGACGATCGCCACCGGGAGCCCGCGCCGCTCCCACTCCGCGACCAGCTCCTGGTCGAGCGGCGAGATCATGAGCCCGGCGCCGCGCAGCCCGAGGAAGTACTCGGCGATGACCGCCTGGTAGGAGAGGGCGCCTGTGGGGAGGTCCGACATCGGCGCGAGTGTATGTCCCTTCCTCGGCACGCGCGCCCCCTATCGGGGCCCCTGCCGGCGCAGCTGTCACGCCACCGCGATAACCTTGGCGCGGCGGGTCGCCCACTCCTCGAGCGCCTCCGCCGGCATCGGCTGCGCGAGGTGGAAGCCCTGCGCGAGCCCGCAGCGGAGCGCCTGCAGCCGCTCGACGTGCGCCTCAACCTCCACCCCCTCGGCGACGACGTCGAAGCCGAGGCTCTCCGCGATCGAGACGATCGCCTTGATGACCTCCTCGCTCTCGGTGTGCGAGGGCAGCCCGGTGACGAAGGACCGGTCGATCTTCACGGCGGTGATCGGGAACCGGTGGAGGTAGCTGAGCGACGAGTAGCCCGTGCCGAAGTCGTCGACGTGGATCTGGATCCCCAGGTCGCGCAGCTGGGCGAGCTTCGCGGTCGAGGCGGTCACGTCGTCCATGATCACGCTCTCGGTGACCTCCACCGCGAGCTGGCGTGGGTCGATCGCCTCCTGCCTGACGATCCGCTGGATCGTCTCGATCACCGTCGGCAGCCGGAACTGCCGCCCCGAGACGTTGACGCTCATCGAGATCTGCCCGAGCACGGCCGCGCGGGCCTTCCAGGCGTGCAGCTGAGCGCAGGCCGTGCGGAGCACCCACTCGCCGAGCGGGAGGATGGCCCCGCTCTCCTCGGCCAGCGAGACGAACTGCGACGCCTCGAGGAGCCCTCGCCGCGGGTGGCGCCATCGGACGAGGGCCTCCAGCCCGACGAGGCGCCGGCTCGGCAGCGCGAAGATCGGCTGGTAGTACATGAGGAACTCGTCGCAGCGCTCGACCGCCTTGCGGAGGTCGGCCTCCAGCTCCAGCCGATCGACCACGTCGCCGTGCATGGCGGCGTCGAACACGACGGTGCAGGCCTTCCCCTTCTGCTTCGCCTGGTACATGGCGATGTCCGCGTCGCGCAGCAGCTGCTCGGGGCGCTCGTGCTCGGGGCGCCCTAGCGCGACGCCGATGGAGCTCGTGACGTACACGTCGTGGTCGTCCACCGTGATGCTGTGCCCGAGGGCCTCCAGGACCCGCTCCGCCACGAGGAGCGTGTCGCCGGGGTGCGTGATCTCGTCGAGGATGACGCCGAACTCGTCGCCGCCGAGCCGCGCCACCGTGTCGCCGGGCCGGAGGCAGCCCTCGATGAGCCTCCCCACGGCCGCGAGGAGGTGGTCTCCGATGATGTGGCCCAGCGTGTCGTTGATGACCTTGAAGCGGTCGAGGTCGAGGAAGAGGACCGCGAAGCGCCGCTCCGGCTGACGCCTCGCCGCGTCGATCACCTGCTGGAGCCGATCGAGGAGGAGCGCGCGGTTCGGCAGGCCGGTCAGCGCGTCGTGGAACGCGTCGTGGAGGAGGCGCGCCTCGGCGTTCTTGCGCTCCTCGATCTCCGCCTGGAGGGCGGCGTAGCCGGCGCGCAGCCCCGCGCTCATGGCGTTGAAGTGCTCGGCCAGCTCGCCGAACTCGTTGCGCTCCCTCACCGGGATCGAGAACCCCAGGTCGCCGGCAGCGATGGCGCGGGTCGCGCGCACCAGCTCGTCGATCGGGCGGGTGATCGACGAGATGAGCCGCAGCGCGACGGCCACCCCCACCAGCAGGGTGACCACGATGGTGATCGTGAGGATGATCCGCGCCTCGTTGAAGCGGCGCATCGCGGTGGCGGTGATCTCGTCCACCTTTCGCGTCGCCTCGAACGCCATCTCCTCGGTGGTCCGGAGGAGCTCGTCGCCGAGCGCGGCCGCGTCCCCCTCCAGCGTGGTGATCCGCGCCCTGTTCGCCGAGGCGGTGATGTAGTAGCTGAGCGCGACCTCGTACTGGTCGATCAGCGACTGGATCCGCCCGATCCTGGCCGCGATCACCGGGGTGTGGTGGCACGACGAGCAGTGCGCCGCCGCCTCCTCGAGGTTGGCGACGTTCTCGGTGATCACGTTGGTGCGCTGGGCGAGCGTGGCGCGCGCCGTGTAGAGATCCGACCGCGCCGCCTGGATCGTGATCACGAGGTGCTTCCGCATCTCCTCGACGCGGTGGAGGTTGGTGAGGCGCGTCACCTCGGCCGTGGTCGAGGAGATGTAGTGGACGGCTAGCGCCGCCCCCGTCGCGGAGCAGGCGAAGAGTCCGAGGAGAGAGAGGGCTATCTTCCGGCGCAAGGTCCGCCCCGCCGCCTTCCCTGCTACTGGTTCCGGTAGTCGTAGGCCTTCAGGTCGATCCCGGCCTCGCGCGCCATGTCGATGACCGGCCGGTAGTCCTCGGCGGTGGTCTCGATGAAGCGGATGGCGCCGAACTGAGCGAGCACCTGGGCGCCATCTGGGTCCTTCTCGAGCTCCAGGAGGGCCTTCTTGAGGGAGGCCTGGACCACCAGGTTGAGGTCGCGCCGGACGCAGAGCCCGTTGGACGGGACCGGCGGCGACTCGGCGATGATCAGGAGGTCGCGGTCCACGGCCGGGTTCTCCTTGCGGATCCGGTCGTAGACGCTGTGCTTCGCGGCGCCGGCGTCCGCCTTCTTCTCCAGCACCGCGGCGATGGCCGCGTCGTGGCTGCCCGTGAAGTAGAACTCGCTGAAGAAGCCCTTGGGGGAGGGGACCCCGGCTGCGCGCAGGAGCGCCAGCGGGAAGACGTAGCCCGCGGTGGTGGCCTGATCGACGAAGGCCATCCGCTTCCCGCGCAGCTGCTTCACGCTCCGGATCTTCGAGTCGGCGCGGACGAAGAGGTGGCCGTGGTACGTGGACGAGCCGTCGAGGTTGACCGGTCGCGCCAGCGGGATCACGCCGAGCTTCTCCAGGGCGAGGGCGCCGGTGAAGGAGCCGAAGAAGGCGCCGTCCATCCGCTCCGTCTGGAAGCTCTCCAGGACGTTCCCGTACCGGGAGAGGATGGTGAACTCGACCGGTACGCCCACCTTGCGGGTGAGGTACTCGCCCAGGAGGTGGAAGCGCGCCTTCTGCTTGAAGATGTTCATCTCGGGGATGAGCCCGATGAGGATCCGCGGTCTCTGCGCGTGCGTCTGGGCGGCCGCCTGGATGGGGGGCGCGAACAGGAGCGTGAAGAGGAGGGCCAGCACCAGGCGACGAGACATGGGTGTCCTTCCGTGGAAAGGACTCATGTTACCCGACAGGGGCCAGCGATAGAACAGCACCGAGCGTCAACGGCCGGGCGGATGTGCGCGGATGCGCACCTCCCCCCGCCGCTCCCGCGAATGGTCAGGCGGGGCTCACCTGAGCGCCGCGAGGACGTCCTCGGCGGAGCGGAACCGCAAGGCCGGCTCCTTCTCGAGCAGCCGGTCGGTGATGCGTGCCAGGTCGGGATCGGCGTCGGGATTCACCGCGGCGAGCGGAGGCGGCCGCTCGTTGAGGATCTCGCGCCACAGCTCGGCTGGATCCCGCGCCATGAACGGCGGGCGGGCGGCGAGCAGCTCGTAGAGGATGACGCCGAGGCTGTAGAGGTCGCTCCGCTCGTCGACGTGCTTCCCCTGCACCTGCTCCGGAGACATGTAGCGATAGGTGCCGACGATCTTACCGGTCCCCGTGAGCGTCGCCTCGCTGGAGTCGAGCGGCTTCACCAGCCCGAAGTCCATGATCCGCGCGCGCCGCTGGTCGTCGACCATGATGTTGGTCGGCTTGAGGTCCCGGTGGACGAGGCCGCGGCGATGGACGTAGCCGAGCGCCGAGAGGACCTGGGCGAAGGCGGCGGTCAGCCGGCGGACGCGCGCGGGGCGGTTCAGCACCAGCGACGCCTCCGGCGGCAGCGGGAGGCGGACGCAGCGTGGAGCACCGTCCCGGTGAGGCGTCGGCACGTGGAAGTCGCGCTCGGGCTGCGTGTCCGGCTCGTCGAGCATCTGCGCCAGCGCCCGCAGCGCGTTGGGGCCCGGCTCGGCCGAGGAC
>JBAVTL010000351.1:0-3438 GCA_049696175.1 Anaeromyxobacteraceae bacterium | reverse complement strand
TCGTGGCACGTTCGCTCGAGGCGGCGGGCAAGCGGCTCGAGGCGCAGGGAGCGTGGCGCGAGGCGCTCGACGCCGTGCCGGACCTGTCCACCGGGCGGCTCGCCCTCGCCCGGCTGCTCGTCCTCGACGGCCGGCCCCAGGAGGCCAGGCCCCTGCTCGAGGCGCTCGTGAAGGACGATCCCGGCGCCGCGGAGGCGGTCGGCGCCCTTCGCGACCTCAGGAGGACGAGGGCCGCCCCACGGTGATTGTGGTATGGATCGCCCCTCAAATATGCGCGTACTCCTCGTTGGTGCGGGCGGCCGAGAGCACGCCCTCGCGTGGAAGATCTCTCAGAGTCCCCTGGTGACGGCGCTCTTCGCGGCGCCTGGAAACCCCGGCATCGCCCGGCTCGCCGAGCTCGTGCCCCTCAAGGCGGACGACGCCGCGGGGCTTTCGCGCTGGGCGCGCGAGCACGCGATCGACTTCGTGGTCGCCGGTCCGGAGGCGCCCCTCGTCGCCGGGCTCGTTGACCGGCTGGCGGAGGCGGGGATCCCGGCGTTCGGTCCCACGGCCGCAGCGGCCGAGATCGAGGGCTCCAAGGCCTTCGCCAAGGACGTGATGCGCGCCGCCGGCATCCCGACGGGCGACTACGGCACCTTCACCGAGGTCGCGCCGGCGCTCGAGTGGGCGCGCGCCCGCGGCGGCCGCGCGGTGGTGAAGGCGGATGGGCTCGCGGCCGGGAAGGGCGTCGTGGTCTGCACCGCCCTCGCCGAGGTCGAGGAGGCGCTGAGGTCGATCCTGGTCGACCGGGTCCACGGCGCCGCCGGGGCGACGGTCGTCATGGAGGAGCTGCTCGAGGGGCCGGAGGCGAGCTGCATCGCCATCACGGACGGTGAGCGGGTCCTCATGCTGCCGCCCGCCCAGGATCACAAGCGGATCTTCGACGGAGACCAGGGGCCGAACACCGGCGGGATGGGGGCCTTCTGCCCCACGCCCAAGGTGGGCGCGACCCTGCTCGCCGAGATCGAGCGGACCGTCATCGTCCCAGCCGTCCGCGAGCTGGCCAGGCGCGGGCGCCCGTTCCGCGGCGCGCTCTACGCCGGCGTGATGCTGACGAAGGCCGGCCCGAAGGTCCTGGAGTTCAACGCCCGGCTCGGCGATCCCGAGACGCAGCCCATCCTGATGACCCTCCGCGGCGACATCGTCCCGGCGCTCCTCGCAGCGGCCAAGGGGGACCTGTCGGGCGTGAAGCTCGACATCGACTCACGCGCCGCGGTCGGGGTGGTCCTCGCAGCCGAGGGGTATCCGGGGAAGGTCGCCTCCGGCGACCCCATCGACGGGCTCGACGGGCCGTTCCCCGAGGGGACCATGGTCTTCCAGGCCGGGACGGCGTCGGGGCCGGGCGGGAAGGTCGTGACGGCGGGAGGGCGGGTCCTCACGGTGGTCGCGCTCGGGGACGGGCTCGACGACGCCGCGCGCCGCGCCTACGAGGTGACGAAGCAGGTCGGCTTCCGCGGCATGCAGCTCCGAAAGGACATCGGGAAGAAATGAGCGCGAGCGCCAAGGTCCTCGTCCTGATGGGCTCCGACTCGGACTGGGAGGTGATGTCGGAGGCGAAGCGGGCGCTCGACGAGCTCTCCATCCCCTGCGAGGTCCACGTCTCCTCCGCCCACCGCACGCCCGAGCGGACCGGGAAGCTCGCGCGCGAGGCGGCCGGGCGGGGGATCCAGGTCGTCATCTGCGGCGCGGGCTCCGCGGCCCACCTGGCCGGCGTCGTCGCCGCCGAGACCGAGCTGCCGGTGCTGGGCGTCCCCCTCGCCGCGACCGACCTGCAGGGGCTCGACTCGCTGCTCGCCACGGTCCAGATGCCGGGCGGGGTGCCGGTGGGCACCCTCGCCATCGGCAAGGCCGGCGCGCGCAACGCCGGGCTCCTCGCCGGGCGGATCATCGCCCGCGCCGACCCGGTCGTGGCGGAGAAGGTGCGCGCGCAGCGGGCGCGGATGGCGCGCGAGGTGGAGGCCAAGGACGCCGCGCTCCAGCAGAAGCTGTCCGGGAGCGGTCAGTAGAACGTCACCATGCGAGGTTGGATGTCGCTGCTCGACCGCTACCTCGCGAAGGAGATCCTGCTCCCGTTCGGCGCCGGGCTCGTCTTCCTGACCCAGATCCTGCTGGCGACGCAGCTCCTCGCCCAGGCCAACATCCTGTTCGGCTCCGGGGTCTCGGCGTGGGACGTGGCGAAGGTGCTCCTCCTGCTCACGCCGCACATCCTCGGCTTCATCCTCCCGGTGGCCTTCATGCTCGGCGCGGTGGTCGGCGTCGGCCGGCTCGCCGAGGACCGCGAGATCATCGCCCTCGGCGCCGCGGGGCTCTCGCCGCTCCGGCTCGTCCGCGTCCCGCTCCTGCTCGGGGTGGCGGTCTCGGCCCTGGCGCTCCTGCTGGCGCTGGAGATCGAGCCTGCCAGCATCCGCGCGGCGCGGCTGCTGCTGAACGAGATCATCAAGAAGAACGTCACGAGCGACGTGAAGCCGGGCACGTTCTACGACGACATCCCCGGGTACACGCTCTACGCGGAGCGCGTCCACCACGGCCGATGGGAGAACGTCCTCATCAGCGATCGCTCGAACGCCGACGCGCCCGTCCTCGCGCTCGCGCGTGGCGGGAGGTTCGAGCCGGCCCCGTCCGGTGAGGCGATGCGGCTCGTCCTCGACGGCGGAGAGGCGCACAGGGAGCAGGGGGGGACCGAGGACTACGTCGTCGCGAACTTCGAGCGGGCCACGGTGGTCGTCGGCGTGGAGCAGACGGTCGGCGATCGGAACTCCCTCAGCGGCTCCTCGCGCGAGTTCACCTCCCGCGAGCTGCTGCGGCTGGCGCGCGAGGCCCCGACCCGGGCGCAGGCCTGGCGCTGGCTCGGCTACTTCCACCGGAAGGTCTCGCAGGCGCTCGCCATGATCCCCTTCGCGCTGCTCGCGGTGCCGCTCGCCGCCGTCCGGCGCGGTGGGCGCGCCTTCGGCGTGGGGGCGACGCTCGCGGCCGTCCTCGCCCACTACCTGCTGCTGCGAGGTGGCGAGGTGCTCGCGCAGAAGGGGGCGCTCGCCCCCATCCTGGCGCTCCAGCTCCCGACGATCGTGCTCTCCCTCGCCGGGCTCGCGGCGGTGGTGGTCCTGGCGCGGCGCGGGACGGGGGCGGTCCGGTGATCCTCTTCCGCTACATCGCCAGGCGCGCGCTCCTCGCCTCGCTCGGCGCGATGGCGGGGGTGGTCGCCATCTACCTCGCCGTCGACTTCGTGGACAACGCCAACTCGTTCTCCGGGCCGGGCTGGGGCTGGGTGGCGCTGGAGCTCTACGCCGACAAGGCGGCGGTCGTGGGGTACCAGACCGCCCCGGCCGCGCTCCTGCTCGGCGCGGCCATCGCCGCGAGCGGGTTCCGGCAGACGCGCGAGTGGACCGCGCTCCGCTCGGT
>JBAVTL010000350.1:0-3038 GCA_049696175.1 Anaeromyxobacteraceae bacterium | reverse complement strand
GGGCCGGGTGGAGCGGCGCCTCCACGGCGTGCACCTCGGGCGGCGTGCCCAGCAGTGGGAACGCCCCCGTCACTTCGTCGCGGATCACGCCGAGCCGCGGAAGGCGGATGCCGAGCAGGCGCGCCATCGCGCGGACCGCCTCCTCGACCTCGAAGGGCTTCTCGAAGAACTCGCTGGCGCCGAGACGGCGGACCTCCTCGGCCGCGCGCGGCCCGCGGTACACGCCGGAGATCGCGACCACCGGGACGCTCGCCGCCCCGAGCGCGCGGAGCACCTCGCTGCCACGGACGTCGGAGAGGGGGAGATCGAGCAGGACGGCGTCGAAGCGCTGGTGGGCGACGGCCGCGAGCGCATCCCTGCCGTTGCCGCAGGCGTACGTCTCGGCGCCGAAGCGCGCGGCGGCGTCGGCGACGAGCGCGCCCACCTCGGCGCTCTCGTCCACGACGAGGAGCCGTTTCCCTGCGAGGAGTCCTTGCACCGCGACGGAATCTACCATGCGGGCGGTTGGCGGGGCGGCGGCGGCGGCGGTAGATTTCGCGGATGATCGGGTCGCTTCACCACCTCGCGATCCAGTGCGCGGACCTCGCGCGCTGCGAGCGCTTCTACCGCGAGGTGCTGGGGCTGAGGGTGCTCCGGCGGTGGCCGCGCGAGGACGGTGAGCCGGGCGACCGGAGCGTATGGCTCGCCTCCGGTGACGAGCCCGGAGCGCCCTTCGTCGCGCTGGAGAGGGCGGACCGCGCGCCCGAGGATCGCCCGTGGCGCGACGGCGCGGCGGGGCTCCACCTCGCGGCCTTCCGGATCCCGGCCTCGGAGCGGCGCCTCTGGGAGGAGCGGCTCGCGGCGGCGGGGGTGGAGGTGGTCCATAGGTCGCTCTGGACTCTCTACGTCCGCGATCCGGAGGGGAACCGGGTCGGACTCTCGCACCACCCCGATGACCCTCGCCCACCGTGACTTTGGTCACAGCAAATCCGCGAGATCACTACTAACCTGCGCGCCGGATGCTAGGATCTTCCGGTCCGGAGGGAACCACCATGAGATTCGCGTTCGCCGTCGCTCTCGCAGCCGCGCTGCCGGTCTTCGCGCACGCCGAGGCCGGCGCCGTCGACTGGGAGAAGAAGGTCGTGAAGTGCACCGGCTCGGGCGCCGCCAACCTGCGCGACGCCCAGGGCAACCCGGCGGTCGCGCGCATCGGCGCCGAGAAGGCGGCCAAGCTCGACGCGGTCCGCAACTGCATGGAGACGATCAAGGGCGTCACCCTCCAGCAAGGTCAGACCGTCGGGAGCGCGCTCGAGGCCGACAAGGCGCTCTCTGGCAAGGTCCAGGGAATCGTCAAGGGCTACAAGGTCGTGGACAAGCGCTACTTCGAGGACGGCGGGGTCGAGCTGGACGTCGAGGTCCCGATGGCCGGCGTCCTCTCCGACGCGCTGCTCCCGCGCGGAGGCGCCGTGGCGCCCGCGGCGGTCGAGGCGGCGGGCACGTGCCTGGTCGTGGACGCGCGCGGGCGCAAGCTGGTGAAGGCGCTCGCGCCGCGGGTGCTCGACGAGGCGGGCGCAGTGCTCTACGGCCCGGCGATGCTGAGCGACGCGGCGCGCAAGCTCGGTGGCGGCGCGGCCTACGCGAAGAGCCTCGAGGCGGCGAAGAAGGACCAGGCGGCCCGGATCGGCGACAAGCCGATCACGGTCCATGCGGTCGGTGCCGACGGCGCCGACGTCGTCATCTCGACCGCCGACGCGGCGGCGCTCAAGGGCAAGAACCTCGGCTTCCTGGCCGAGGGACATGTCCTCATCCTCACCGACTAGAGGGGAACGGACCATGAAGCCCATCATCGCCATCGCGCTCGTCGCGCTCGCCGCGCCGGCCTTCGGGCAGACCGACGTCAAGGTTACGGAGGCCACCGGTGAGGCGGCCATCGCCGGCGACCTGCTCGCCGCCAAGGCCGCGGCGAAGGACGACGCCATGCGCAACTGCGTCCAGCAGGTCGCCACGACGGTCGTGACCGCCGCGACCGAGACTGACCAGTCGCAGCTCCTCTCCGACAAGGTCTACTCGCACTCGGAGGGCTACATCCGGAAGTTCGAGGTCCTCGCGGACAAGCAGGACGGCAACGTCTGGTCCACCAGGCTGAAGTGCGAGGTCTCGGAGGGGAAGCTGGACGAGGACCTGATGGCCTTCGGCATCGCCTACCGGCGCGCGGGGATGCCTCGCGTCATGGTCCTCATCGCCGAGCAGTCGATCAACGCGAAGGAGGCGGCCGGCTGGTGGCAGGGTGGCGGGAACGCCTCCGATCTCCGGATCATGGAGAACGCCTTCATGGACCGGATGGAGAAGTCCGGCTTCGCCTTCGTCGATCCGGAGGTGGCGTCGGGGAAGATCAAGCTGGAGGTCATCGGCGCGGATCCCAGCGAGAAGCAGGCGCGCGAGATCGGGAAGCTCGCCGGGGCCGAGGTCGTCATCGTCGGCAGGGCCATGGCGAAGCCGCTCGGGACCATCGCGCTCGACAACGGCACGTTCTACTCGGCGGTCGCCAACGTCTCGGCGCGGGCCGTCCGGATCGACAACGGCCGGGTCCTGGCCAGCACCGAGTTCACCGGCAAGGCGGGGAAGGGCTTCGAGCAGACCACGGCCGGGCGCAACGCGCTCTCCGAGGCCGGCCGCCAGCTCGCGGGCGATCTCTTCGCGAAGATCGGGAAGGTCTGGTCGAAGGAGCAGTCCGGGACCCGCTCGGTGGATCTCCACGTCAAGGGCGTGGACGACTTCGGCCGGGTCAGCGCGTTCCAGACCGCGATCGTCAACGGCATCAGGGGCGTGAAGGGCGTCGAGATGCGCTCGATGGAGGACGGGAAGGCGGAGCTCGACGTCACGATCGCGGGCACTACGGCCGCCTTCGCCAGCGACCTCGCCACGCGCAAGCTCCCCGGCTTCACGGTCAAGGTGAAGAAGGTCACGCAGAGCTCCGTAGACGTGGAGATCAAGTGACCACGCGCGCGCGCCTGGTGCTCGTCGCGCTCGCCGCTGTTGTCGTCTCGGTCGCCGCGGCG
>JBAVTL010000349.1:0-2432 GCA_049696175.1 Anaeromyxobacteraceae bacterium | reverse complement strand
GACCCAGCCCGGCGGCGACCAGGCCCTCCCCGTCATCATCGCGCGGCTCCTCGACTCTGCGCCGCTCGATCGCGCGTGGATCGTGGACCGCGGCGGCAAGCTCCTCGCGTGCACGTCGCGCGCGGGCGGCCCCTGCCCGGAGGGCGTCCCGCCCACGGAGTTCCGGACCGCCGACTTCCCGATGCAGGCGCTCGTCCGGCTCGTCCGGCCGGAGGGGATCATCGCCTCGTCGCCGATCATCCGGAGCGGGGCGGTCGTCGGCGCCGTCCGGATCGAGTACGCGCACGAGGAGGTGGTCGGCACCGCCCGCAACCTCGCGTGGGGCGCGAGCCTCGTCGGCATCCTCTGGGTCATCCTCGGCGACGCCCTCGCGATCAGCTTCCTCCGCCGGATCACGCGCCCGCTCGACGAGCTGGCGGTCGCCGCCGAGACGCTCGCCGAGGCCCGCGACGTCCGCCTGCCCGAGCCGGAGGAGCGCGAGCTCGCCAACCTGGTCCGGGCGTTCAACCACATGTCGGAGCGGCTGGACGGCCGCCGGCAGGAGAACGAGCGGCTCATCGCCGAGCTCGAGGAGCGGGTCCGCAAGAAGACGCGCGACGTGCTGCGGGCGGACCGGATGGCCACCCTCGGCGGCATCGCCGCGGGCTTCGCCCACGAGCTGGGGAACTCGCTCAACGTCATCCGCGGCTTCGCGGCGGTCGCGACGCGCGAGCTGCCGGCCGACCACCCGAACCGGCCGGACGTCGAGGCGATCCGGCGCGAGGTGACGCGCGCCGCCAGCCTCATCGAGCGCTTCCTCGTCTTCGCGCGGATGCGGACCACCCACGCGCAGGTCCAGGACGTCGGCCACATCCTGAAGGAGGTGGTCGAGGTCGTCGGGCCCGCCGCCGACCAGGCCCGCGTGGAGCGCCGCCTCGACGTCGCCGCCGACGTGCCGGAGGTCTTCACCGACGCGGAGCTGCTCCGGCAGGCGGTCCTGAACCTCTGCGTCAACGCCATCCAGGCGATGCAGGAGACCGGCAAGGGCGGGACGCTGACCGTGCGCGCCCGGCCGGAGGCGGGCGGCGTCGTCATCGAGGTCTCGGACGACGGCCCGGGCCTGGAGCCGGAGACCGTCAAGCACGCCTTCGAGCCCTTCTTCACCACCAAGGCGAGCGGCACCGGCCTCGGCCTCGCCATCGTCCGGCAGGCCGCCGAGGCGCACGGCGGCCAGGTCGAGGTGGAGAGCGAGCGCGGCAAGGGGGCCACCTTCCGCATCCGCATCCCGCCGCCCCCCGAGCAGGAGGCCTAGTGGCGACCGTGACCAAGCCGCGCCTGATGGTGATCGACGACCTCGACTCGGCCCGCCAGATGATGAAGCGGATCCTTGCGCGCACCTACGAGGTCTTCGACTTCGGGTCGGTCGGCGAGGCGCTCCCCGCCGTGGAGCGCGCCGAGTTCGACTGCGTCGTCACGGATCTCCGGATGCCGGGGATCGACGGGATGGAGGGGCTCAGGCGGTTCAAGGCGAAGGTCCCGGAGATCCCGGTGGTCCTCGTCACCGCCTTCGCGACCGTCGAGACGGCGGTGGAGGCGATGAAGGCCGGCGCCTTCGACTACCTGACGAAGCCCTTCGAGCCGGAGGAGCTCGAGCTGGTCGTGGCGCGCGCGGTGGAGCACGCGCACCTCCGGCGGGACAACGCGCGGCTGCGGAGCGAGCTCGCCGGCGGGCAGCCGGTCATGGGGATCATCGGCAAGTCGCAGGCGCTGAAGGGCGTGCTCGGGGTCCTGGCGCGGATCGCCCCCTCCGACGTGCCGATCCTCGTCGAGGGCGAGAGCGGCACCGGCAAGGATCTCGTCGCGCGCGCGGCCCACGCGATGTCCCGCCGCGCGGCGGGTCCCTACCTCGCGCTCAACATGAGCGCGATCCCGGAGAACCTCGCCGAGGCGGAGCTCTTCGGCCACGAGAAGGGGGCCTTCACCGGGGCGGAGCAGGCGCGCGCTGGCTACTTCGCCGAGGCGCAGGGCGGCACCCTCTTCCTGGACGAGATCGGCCTCCTCCCGCTGCAGCTCCAGGCGAAGCTCCTCCGCGTCCTGCAGGACGGCGAGTTCACCCCGGTCGGGAGCCGGAGGGCGCAGAAGGCGGACGTCCGGGTGGTGGCCGCGACCAACGAGGATCTCGCGCGGAGCGTGAAGGACGGGAGGTTCCGCGAGGACCTCTGGTTCCGGCTCCGCGTCGTGCCGGTCCGGCTCCCGCCGCTCCGCGAGCGGCGCGAGGACATCCCGCTCCTCGTCGAGCACTTCGTCCGCAAGCACGCGGTCCGGCTCGACCGGCCGCCGCTCGCGCCGGACGCCGCGGCGATGAAGGCGCTGCTCGATCACTCCTGGCCCGGGAACGTGCGCGAGCTGGAGCACGCGATCGAGCGCGGCCTGCTCCTGGCTCAGGGCGAGGC
>JBAVTL010000348.1:0-2733 GCA_049696175.1 Anaeromyxobacteraceae bacterium | reverse complement strand
GCGGAGGGGTCGAGCCCGACGCTGGCCGTGGCCTCCGCCAGCTTCGCGCGGAAGGCGGTGGCCTCCGGGGTCGGGTCGAGCCTCCCGGCGGCGGCCTCCCGGATCCCGGAGCGGAGCACGTCGACCGAGCGGAGCAGCAGCGTCACGAGCGTGTCGTCGACGCCGAGCTCCTTCTTCCGGATGCGCTCCAGGAGGCTCTCGAGGTCGTGGGCGACGTCCTTGACCGCGTCGAAGCCGACGAGCGACGCGCCGCCCTTGAGGGTGTGCGCGTCGCGGAAGAGGGCGTGGAGCAGCCCGTCGTCGAAGGGGCTGCGCTCGAACGCGACGAGCAGTTCCTCCATGTGCGCGAAGATCTCGTCTGCCTCGGCCAGGAAGGTCGCGAGGAGCGCTTCACGGTCGATCTCGAATTCGTCCACGGTGGTTCTCCTGCCTAAAGAAGTCGGATCCAGGCCGCGCCGTCGTCCGAGTGGAAGATCAGCTTGCGCCCCTTCGTCCCGCCCACGTCGTGCTCGACCACCGGGATCCCCAGGTCCTGCAGCGACTCCAGCGCGAGCCTCGCGTTGTCGTCGCCGAGCCGCCGGCCGTGGCTGAACGCGCCGATGACCGACGCGCCGCCGAACACCTTCGCGTGCAGGCGGCGGGGGTCGGCGCCTGCCGCCAGCACCCGCTCGACGAGCCGCGGGATGGCGACGCTCCCGAAGCGCTGCGACTGCTCGCGCTCGACGTGGAAGGGGAGCAGGTAGTGGTTCAGGCCGCCGATGCCCGCGTCCGGGTCCCAGAGGCAGACGGAGACGCAAGAGCCGAGGATCGTGACGAACGCGGTCGGCTCGGCCGCGACGATCAGGTCTCCGGCGTGCAGGTAGGTCTGCTTGCGCCCGCCGTCGCCGGGGGCATTCGACGCGGGCGAATGCGGGGTGCCTACCGGGAGCGGCGCCATGGAGCGTCTCGCGCTCAGCCCTGCGCCGGCCTGAGGGAGAGGGCGACGCCGGCGTGGTTGCGGATCAGCTCGAAGATCACCTGATCGTGCTCCGCGATCCCCGGCTTGTGGCCGAGCAGCCGGAAGATCGTCAGGACCCCCCAGACCTCGTCCGCCACGACGAGCGGGATGCAGGCGCTGACGTCGGCGTCGGCCGCATCCACAGGGCCGTCGCGTCCGGCGATGAAGGGCTTCCCGCGCTGCGCCGTCCGGCCGATGACGCCTTCACCGACCTTCACCGCGCGCAGCGGGGCCGGGTCGACGCCGAAGTGGTGGATGAGCTTGAGCTGGTCGCCGGCGCGCTGGAGGACGCAGAACTCCTCGGAGCCGATCACGTTGATGACGATCTCCTGGAGCGCCTGCAGGGTCTCGTCGCGCGAGGCGCCGCCGTGCAGCCGCTCGAGCGCGACGTAGAGCTGCGCCATCTCGGAGGACTGCTCCTGCACCAGGACGTAGTCGTCGCTGATCTTGCCGACCTCGACCTCGAGGTCGGCGAGCCGCTTGCGGAGGGCGTCGCGGTCCGACGTCGTCGTGGCGAGCACCTCGCGCACCGCGCGCAGCTCGTCGTCGGACGAGGCGAGCCCCGACTGCGCCTGGGCCGGGGCGGGCGTCGGGGCGGGCGTCGCGGCCGCCGCGGCTGCGCTGCTGTCATGCCGCTCGCGCGCCGACTTGAGGGACGCGATGAGCTCCCTCAGCTTCTCGTTGACCTGGTTGAGATCCTTGCCGTGGTGTTCGCCGATGGCGGCAGGCTTGGCGGGCTTCGCGGGGCGGGAGTCGGACATTGTCGGCGCTCCGCTTACTGCCCGAGGCAGCTGCGGACCTTGGTGAGCAGCTCGAGGCCGTTGATGGGCTTGGTGACGTAGTCGCTGCAGCCGGACGCATAGCCCGTCTCGACGCTCTGGAGCTCGCCGCGCGTCGTCACCATGATCACGGGGATCGTCCGCGTGCTGTCGTCCTCGCGGAGCTTGCGGACTGCCTCGAAGCCGTCCATCCGCGGCATGACCACGTCCATCAGGATCAGGTCGGGCCGCTCCGAGCGGGCCTTGTCGACCCCCTCCAGTCCGTCTCTCGCGGTCACGACGTCGTACTCGCTCTTGGAGAGGATCATCTTCTCCATCAGCAGGACGGTGCTCGAGTCGTCGACGAGCAGGATCTTCTTTCGGTCCATCGGGCATCCCCCCCTTGCAGGGTCAGATTGGGAACAGCGCTCAGTTTGCTGCAATCGGAACACCAACGGCGCCTGCGCGACGGGCGCACCCCAGGAAGGTATGCAGGTAGGCTACCCCAGCATACCGCGCGGCGGAGCCGCGCATGTGCGCGCGGCTCCGCGTCCTGGATTACTCCAACGATCATGGGCGCTCCTGACTCCGTTGGCGAGGAGTGCGTGTGGGTTCCGACCCGCACTGGAGCATGTGTCGGGAGGCCGGGATGGCGGTCCGGCCGGGGAGTCGCCGCCGCAGGAGCTGGATCGGCTGGGGCGTGGCGGACCCCCGTGGGTCGTCGCAGACCGTCATATCTGGGCGGGGGACGGCCGGATCATCCGCGCGCCGGCCCGTGACCCATGGTGAAGCATCCGTGATCGCTCGGGTCGCGGCGGCGCCGATCGTGCACTGCGTCGCCCGATGCTCATGCCCGTCCTGTTCCTCGTCGTCGCCGCACCGTCCGTGCCTACGGCGCCCGAGCGAGCCACGATCGACGACCCGGCTGCCGTCGCGCGAAGAGGGCTGGCGCGCGCCTCGCGCGGCGATCCCGTCATC
>JBAVTL010000347.1:0-6153 GCA_049696175.1 Anaeromyxobacteraceae bacterium | reverse complement strand
CCGTAGCGGGGCCTACGGCTCCGGCCCCGGCTCGCCGGCGCGCGCCCCCACACGCTCCCCTTCGAGCTTCTCGAGGTGGCGGAAGACGGTGCGGGGATCGACCCCGAGGTCCTTCGCGGTCTTGGTGCGGTTTCCGCCGTTCCGCTCCAGCACCTCGTTGATGTAGCGCCGCTGGAACTCGTCCTTGGCCTGCGCCAACGGCAGGACGGGCTCCAGCGCCTCCGGGCTGAGGTCGAGATCGTCGGGTGCCACGAGCGACTTCTCGGCCAGGACGACCGCCTTCTTGACGCGGTTCTCGAGCTCCCGGATGTTCCCCGGCCAGGCGTACTTCTTCAGGGCGACGACCGCCGCGGGGGTGAAGCCGCGGACGCGCGACGCGAACTCGCGCCCGTACTTCTGCAGGAAGAACTTGGCGATGACCGGGATGTCCTCAGACCGCTCGCGGAGCGCGGGGAGCCGGATCGAGACGACGTTCAGCCGGTAGTACAGATCCTCGCGGAAGGTGCCGCGCTTGATCTCGTCCTCCAGCACCTTGTGGGTGGCGGCGATCACGCGGATGTCGACGGGCTCCGGCCGGGCCTCGCCGATCCGGGTCACCGCGCGGTCCTGCAGCGCCCGGAGCAGCTTCACCTGGAGCGCCCCGGGCATCTCCCCGATCTCGTCGAGGAAGAGGGTGCCGCCGCTGGCCGCCTGGAACCTGCCGATTCGGTTGGCCGTCGCGCCGGTGAAGGAGCCCCTCACGTGACCGAAGAGCTCCGACTCCAGGAGCGCCTCCGGGATCGCGCCGCAGTTGACCGCGACGAAGGGGCCGCTCGACCTCGTCGAGCGGCGATGGATCTCCCGCGCGACGACCTCCTTCCCGGTGCCGGTCTCGCCGCTGACGAGGACGCTGACGTCGGTCCCGGCGACCCGCTCGATCCGCCGGTAGACCTCGCGCATCCCTGGGCCAGCGCCGATCAGGTCGCCGTACTGGCGGTCCGCCACCGCCTCCTTCAGCGCGACGTTCTCGCGCCGGAGGGCGTCGAGCAGCAGCGCGCGCTGCAGGAGGAGCGACGCCTGCCCTGCGAAGACCGTGAGGACGTCGAGCGCGCGCGCGTCGAAGCGCGAGGCGAGCCGATCGTCGGCGAGGTAGATGACCCCGAAGACCTCTCCGCCTTGCATGAGCGGGGCGCACATCACCGAAGCCCCGGTCCCTCCCGGCTCACGCTGGTCGCCGGTGACGACGAGCGGACGCCGGGTCTCGACCGCCCTCTGGATGACGCCGTCGGAGAGATCCTCGACCGCCGCCTCGATCGTCTCGTGGGCCAGGTTGCGGGCGGCGCGCACGGAGCGCTCTCCGCCGTCGAGGAGGATGATGAACCCCCTGTGGGCGCCGGTCACCTCGATGAGGGCGTCGAGGAGCTCGTCCTGTAGACGTGAGCGGTCGGTGGCGGCGAGCAGCAGTTCGGAGAACCGAACGAGGCTCTCCAGCGCAGGTGCGACACGATCGGCCGGGCTCACGCCGCCACTATGACATGCGTGACAGGGTGGGGGCCACCCACCGCGTCACCAGGGTCGCTGGCGGTCGGCTCAGGCCCGGACTTCAGGCGTCGTCTCGCCCTTGTTCTCCGCCAGCTTCTCGCCCCCGCCTTCTGTGCCGGTGACGGGCGGCTTCCGGCCGACCGGGTTCTCCTCGAGCGCGGCCTTGAGCACCTCGTCCATGCGCGTCGCGAAGACGAAGTCGAGCTCCTTGCGGGCCTGCTCCGGGACCTCGCTCAGGTCCTTCTCGTTCCGCGCAGGGAGGATCACCCGCTTCATGCCGGCGCGGTGCGCGGCCAGGACCTTCTCCTTGATCCCGCCGACCGGGAGCACCAGGCCACGGAGCGTGATCTCACCCGTCATGCAGACGTCGGACCTCACGCGGATGCCGGTGAGCAGCGAGACGAGGGCGGTGAGGATCGTGACGCCCGCGCTCGGCCCGTCCTTGGGGATCGCCCCGGCGGGGAAGTGGATGTGGATGTCGGTCCGCTCCAGGAAGTTGGACTGGATGCCGAGCGTGTCCGCCTTGGACCGCAGGTAGCTCAGCGCGGCCTGCGCGGACTCCTTCATCACGTCGCCGAGCTGCCCGGTGAGGGTGAGGGAGCCCTTCCCCTGCATCTTCGTCGCCTCGATGAAGAGGATGTCTCCCCCGGCCGCCGTCCAGGCGAGCCCGGTCGCGACGCCCGGCAGCTCGGTCCGCTCGGCGGTCTCGTTGTAGAACCGCTCGGGCCCCAGCATCTCCTCGACGTCCTGCTCCACGATGGCGCGCTTGTCACCGACCGTGACCTTGCCGCTCGCGACCTCCACCGCGATGGAGCGGCAGACGTCGGCGATGCGCCGCTCCAGGCTGCGCACGCCCGCCTCGCGCGTGTAGCCGATGATGATCCGGATGATCGCCGGCTCGGTGATCGACACCGTCTCGCTCGGCAGGCCGTGCTCCCGGAGCTGCTTGGGGATCAGGTGGTTGCGGGCGATGTGGACCTTCTCCTCGAAGGTGTAGCCGGGCAGCTCGAGGATCTCCATGCGGTCCCTGAGCGGGCTGGGGATCGGGTCGAGGAGGTTCGCCGTCGCGATGAACATCACCTTCGACAGGTCGTACTGCACGTCGAGGTAGTGGTCGGAGAAGCTGTTGTTCTGCTCGGGGTCGAGCACCTCGAGGAGCGCCGCGCTCGGGTCTCCGCGGAAGTCGGCGCCCAGCTTGTCGATCTCGTCGAGCATCATCACCGGGTTGATGGTCCCGGCCTTCTTCATCGACTGGATGATCCGGCCGGGGAGGGCGCCGACGTAGGTCCGCCGGTGACCGCGGATCTCGGCCTCGTCCCGGACGCCGCCGAGCGAGAGCCGCACGAACTTCCGGCTCGTCGCGCGCGCGATCGACTGGCCGAGGGAGGTCTTGCCGACGCCCGGAGGGCCGACGAGGCAGAGGATCGGCCCCCGCATGTCGTTCTTGAGCTTCCGGACGGCGAGGTACTCCAGGATCCGCTTCTTGATCTTCTGGAGGCCGTAGTGGTCCGTGTCGAGGACCGTCCGCGCGTTCTCGATGTCGAGGTTGTCCTCCGTCCGCTTGGACCAGGGCAGGTCGGCGATCCAGTCGAGGTAGGTCCGCGCGACTGTGTACTCGGAGCTCGCGGTGGGGATGGACTTGAGGCGGGAGAGCTCCTTCTGGGAGACCTTCTCCACCTCGGGCGGGAGCCCGGCCTTCT
This sequence comes from Anaeromyxobacteraceae bacterium, assembly GCA_049696175.1. Classification (GTDB taxonomy): domain Bacteria; phylum Myxococcota; class Myxococcia; order Myxococcales; family Anaeromyxobacteraceae; genus DATIVK01. Next base: position 2,932 of record JBAVTL010000347.1, on the reverse strand, counting down.
TGAGCCGCTCGCCCAGCTCGTCGAGCTCCTCCTCCTCCTCGCCGATCTCCCCCAGCTCCTCCTTGATGGCCTTGAGCTGCTGGCGCAGGTAGTACTCGCGCTGGGTCTTCGACATCTCGCCCTTCACGGCGGAGTCGATCTTGTTCGAGAGCTTCAGGATCTCGCGCTTCCGGTTGAGCAGCTCGAGGGCGAGGTTCATCCGCCCCTTGAGATCGACCGTCTCGAGGACCTGCTGCTTCTCCTCGATCGTGAAGTCGACGTTGGCGGCGATGAGGTCCGCGAGGTGCCCGGGGTGCGTGATCGACTCGAAGAGCTCCGTCGCGGCCGCCGGGAGGTCCGGCATCAGCTCGATCACCTCGCGGGCCAGCTTCTTGAGGTTGATCGCGAGCGCCTCGATCTCGACGTCGTCGGACGGGGTCTTGTCCTCGACCGGGTCCACGCGCGCCTTGAGGTACGGGTTCTCCTGGACGAGCTCAACGACGCGGAAGCGCGCGAGCCCCTGGACCACCAGCGAGTAGTTGTCCTCGCCCATCTTGAGCAGCTTCACCACGCGGGCGACGGTGCCGATCGTGTAGAGGTCCTCGGCCCCGGGATCCTCCTCCTCGGCGCGACGCTGCGAGACGACGCCGATCACCTGCTCGTCGCGCACCGCGTCCTTGATGAGCGCGATCGTCTTCGCCCGTCCCACCGCCAGCGGCAGGACTCCACCCGGGAAGAAGACCGAGTTGCGCAAGGGGAGGATGGGAAGGACCTGAGGGATCTCCTCGCGCGCGATGAAGCCGGGCGGCCCCATCGCTGGCGCCACGTGGGCTCCAACTGCGCCCTTCTTTTCCGTCTCCGGCATCATCCTTCTCCTTGGGGCGGTCGAACCGAGCGCGATCCCTTGCGACTTCCGATACCCGTGGCCCGGCACTATATCAACAACAAGAACGGGGACCGGCCCGATTCCCGGCGAGAGTCGGAGTCGTTACAAGGGCTTTGACAGCCGCTCGACAGCACCGATAGCATCCGCGGACACCGGCGGGCCACAGCGACATCCAGGCCCGGGGGAGACCGCCATCATCCGCCTCGGACATATAAGCGACCTTCACGTCGCCGACAGGGGACGCTACCCTCGCCACGGCCTCACGCCGAAGGACTGTGACAAGCACTCGGTGCGGCTGCTGAAAGGGCTGCTCGGGGCGCTGGAGGAGCTCGAGGTCGACCACCTCGTCGTCACCGGGGATCTCACCCTCTCGGGTGAGCCGACCGAGTTCGAGAAGGTGAAGAAGCTGCTCGAGCCCTGGATCGAAGCAGGCAAGCTGACCGCGCTGCCTGGAAACCACGACGTCTGGAGCTACGAGGCGGCCGAGAAGTTCCGCTTCCTCCGCGCGCTCGGGCCAGACGGCAACGGGATGCGGGCCGCCGTGCAGAGCTTCCCGCGCGCGGTCCCGCTCGGCGACGACGCGGTCCTCGTCGCGCTCGACAGCGCGCGCTGGGGCGAGGACCCCTGGGAGACGCCCGGCAAGCTCGGAAGCCAGCAGCTCCGCGACGCCCGCGAGCTGGTCCGCGAGTACGCCCGGCGCGAGCGGGCGGTGCTGCTCGCCGTCCACCACCACCTCGTCATCCCGGCGGAGCGCGTCCCGTCCGACGCCCGCGTCGCGAGGATGCCGCTCGCCGACGCCGACCAGCTCGTCCGGCTGGTCGCCGAGCTCCCGATCGCCGCCGTCCTGCACGGGCACCGTCACGTCGCCTTCCGCGTCGACCTGCCGGGCCCGAGCGGGACGACGCCGGTGCTGTGTGCCGGGTCGGCGTCTCGCGTGGCCGACGAGCCGGTCCGGCGGGCGCGGGCCTTCGTTTACGAGATCGATCGCACTGGTGTGAAGAACGTCGAGTCTTTCGTCGCAGGAATGGAGTGAACGGATGAAGAAGATCCTCTTCGTGGCGCTTCCCGCAGGGCTTGCCATCCTGGCCGCAGTTCTCCTGTTCTCGGCGTTCCGCGAGCGCGGCGACGCCAGCGCGGCGCAGCTGGAGCGGGCGCAGCTGAAGCGCGAGTTCGTCGAGCGTGCCGCCGTGGGGCGCGCGCTGCCGCCAGAGCGGATCGACGAGTGGCGGGACGAGGCGGCGGCCCTGTTCCGGTGGTACCTGCAGGAGAGCTCGGCGATCCGCAACCGCCACCCGAACGTCCCGCCGGCCCCCAACGGGATCGTGGCGGCGACCGCGGAGCGCAAGGGGAAGCTGAGCGACAAGGAGCGGGCGGGCTACGCCGAGTGGCAGAAGCTCGCGGAGAACCGTTTCGGCCTCGTCAAGGAGGCGCGCTACGCCCCGCTCTTCACGTCGACCGCCGAGGGCATGCGGCTCGACATCCTGGCGATCGAGACCGGGTCGCACCCCGCCGGCGGGGACAAGGCCCTCCACATCGACTTCGCGCTCTGGGGCGCTCCGCGCCGGGTCGAGAAGCAGACTGACGGGGACGTGACCACCACGAAGGTCCTCCTGCCGGTCGTCTTCAAGCAGATCGCCTTCCGGATGCTCGACGAGACTGGCAAGCTCTACGGGGAGATGAACGGTCCCGGCGAGCCGTACCAGAAGCTGGCCGATCCGGAGCGCTGGGTGGAGGACTTCCCTCCCGCGGTCGTCTTCGGCACCTGGTGGGTGGACCTTCTCCCGCGCGAGGCCGCCACGATGGAGATGGACCTGCAGATCTCGCTCCACGCGGCGAACGGCAACGAGCGCACGGGGATCTTCAAGTTCACGCTGCCCGTCCGCGAGGAGTGGCGGGTTGCGGTGGGGGCCGCGTACGAGGCCCAGACGCGCGAAGGCGCGCCTACGCCGTAGCCCCGTCGTGGGAGCGAAGCGCGAGGGGAAGCCCGGGCGGTCGAAGGGCGCCGCGGCGAGCGCTCCCGGAGGCGCGCGCCCGCGCGGTGCGTCCCGGCCGAGGGGGGGGCCGAAG
>JBAVTL010000346.1:0-1839 GCA_049696175.1 Anaeromyxobacteraceae bacterium | reverse complement strand
GCTCGATGACGCGCTCGCTCGCGCCGTCGAGGCGAACTACGACCTCGCCGCGGCGCGCGCGAAGCTCCAGCAGGCGCGGCAGGGGGTCTGGAAGGCGCGGGCAGGGTACCTCCCGCAGGTGACCGCGAGCGCAACGTACACGCACACCCCTGAGGTCGCGCTGGCCCTCGGCCCCGAGCCGGTGATCATCCAGCCGGAGAACCAGCTCGCCGGCAACATCCAGGCGACCCAGGCGCTCGTCGTCCCGACGCTCTGGGGGATGATCAGCGCGGCGACGCACGGCGCGAGCGCCGCGGCGCTGTCGGTCGAGGCGGCGCGCCGCGACATCCTCTTCGGCGTCTCGCAGCTGTACTACGGGACCGCCTCCCTCAAGAAGGTCCAGGGGGTCCAGCAGCGGCTCTTCGAGACCGCGAAGAAGCACGAGCGCGACGCGGAGGTCCGCTACAGGACCGGCACGATCCCCAAGGTCGGCCTGCTGCGGGCCCAGATCGAGCGGGCCAGGGCGGAGCAGGATCTGCTCCGGTCGAAGAACGGTTACGAGAGCATGCGGCTCGCGCTCGCCACCGCCCTCGATCGCCCAGCCGACTTCGACGTGGTGGAGCCGGCCGAGCCCGTCCTCCCGGGCGACCTCGTGGCGCTGGAGGGGCAGGCGCTGCAGGATCGCCCGGACGTGCAGGCGGCCCGCGAGCTCGCGGCGGCGGCGCGCGCCGCACGCAGGGGGACGGCAGGGAAGTACCTGCCGTCGGTGGCGGCGTTCGGACGGTACGCGAGGACCGACCCGGCCGGCGTGATCGGCGCGGCGGAGACCTGGGCGGTGGGGCTCGCGGCCAGCTGGAGCCTCTTCGACGGCGGCCTCCGCGAGGCGGAGCTGCGCGAGGCCAACGCGAAGATCGCCGAGGCGGAGGCCCAGCGGCGGGGGGCCGAGGCGAAGGCGCTGCTCGACGTCCGGCAGGCGGCGCTCGACCTCCAGAGCGCGAAGGCCAACGCGCAGAAGGCCCAGGAGCAGCGCGACCTGGCCCGCGAGAACCAGCGGCTCATCGACGTCTCCTACGCGGCCGGCGCGGCCACGGCGCTCGAGCAGGCAGACGCCCAGACCGCGCTGAGCGGCGCCGAGGTGGCGTTCGAGGCCGAGTCGCTCAACGCACAGCTCGCCGCGCTGCGGCTGCTCAAGGCCGCCGGCGCCTTCGATCCCGTGAAGTAGCGGCGGCGACGCGGCGGGGGCGACGGCGCGCTCGCCACCCGGGGTGGTCAACCGTGAGATACGCTGGCGCCGACTCCGGGGCCCCGCCATGGACAGCGCGCTCAACCTACAGCTCAGGCCCGACTGGGACGCGATCCGCGAGACGTGGGATCGGTGCGGCCGTCACTTCGAGTCGAACGGGCTGACGCGCGACGAGGCCTACGGCCTCTGCATGGTCGTGCAGGAGCTGCTCGAGAACGCGGTCAAGTACGGCCGGTTCACGGCGGGTAAACCGCCGGTCGAGCTCGCGCTCGACGTCACGCCACAGGAGGTGACCGTTGAGGTCAAGAGCCCGGTCGGCGTCGGCTCCACCGAGCTCGCCGAGTTCGACCGGACGATCCAGTGGATCCGTGGCTTCCAGGATCCCTTCGAGCCCTACCTGGAGCGGCTCAAGCTCGCGTCGGCGCAGGCGTGGGGCTCCGGGGTGGCCGGGCTCGGCCTCACGCGCGTCGCGTACGAGGGGCGCTGCGTCCTCGACTTCTACGTCGACGCCTCCGACACGCTCGCGGTCTCCGCGGTCTGGCGAAGGTGAGCCGCACGCCGCCGGCGCACGTCGAGCCCTGGGCGCCGCTCGACCGCTCCCCGCCGCCGGCCCACGC
>JBAVTL010000345.1:0-6662 GCA_049696175.1 Anaeromyxobacteraceae bacterium | reverse complement strand
GCTCGACTTCGCCCGCGGCCTGCTCGCGCGCGCGGAGGCCGGTGAGCTGACGCCGGCCGAGGCCTACGCGCTCCTCCAGGCCGAGAACCAGATCAGCACCGTCTGCCTCAACTGCAACACCGGCTGCGGCATAAAGGTGAAGCTGATCGACGGCGTCGCCGTGAAGATCGACGGCAACCCGTTCAACCCCTTCACGCTCCACCCGCACCTGCCGATGAGCGAGCCGCTGGCGAAGGCGGCCCGCGTGGACGGCGCGATCTGCCCGAAGGGGCAGGCGGGCCACCAGACCGCGTACGACCCGTACCGGATCCGGAAGGTCCTGAAGCGCGCGGGGAGGCGCGGCGAGGGGAAGTGGATCTCGGTGCCCTTCGATCAGGCGATCTCCGAGATCGTCGCCGGCGGGAGGCTCTTCGCCCACGTTCCCGGCGAGGAGCGCCGCGAGGTCACCGGCCTGCGGGAGCTCTGGGCGCTCAAGGATCCCGCGGTCTTCGAGGCGATGGGCGCCGACGTCGGCAAGCTGCGGAAGAAGGCGATGACGGTCGAGGAGTTCAAGGCGAAGCACGCCGCGAACCTCCACCTCCTCATCGACCCGAACCACCCCGACTTCGGGCCGAGGAACAACCAGTTCGTCTACATGTGGGGGCGCAAGAAGGGCGGCCGCTCCGACTTCGCCAGGCGCTTCACCGACGCGTTCGGCACCGCCAACACGCACGGCCACACCACCGTCTGCCAGGGATCGCTCTACTTCGCCTGCAAGGCGCTCTCCGAGCAGTACGTCGGGGACACGTTCAAGGACGGGCAGAAGTTCTACTGGCAGGCCGACCTCGCCAACTCGGAGTACGTCCTCTTCGTCGGCGCCAACCTGTTCGACGCGAACTACGGTCCCCCCAACCGCACGCCGGAGCTGGTGGAGCGGATCGCGGCGGGGAAGCTCAAGCTCACCGTCCTCGATCCCCGCATGACGAAGCTCGCCGCGAAGGCGAAGGGGGACTGGGTGCCGGTGAAGCCTGGCACCGACGCCGCCTTCGCGATGGGGCTGACGCGCTGGATCCTCGACAACCGGCGGTTCGACGCGAAGTTCCTCGCGAACGCCAACAAGGCGGCGGCGGCTGCCGACGGCGAGTCCACCTGGTCCAACGCTCCCTGGCTCGTGAAGCTCGGCAAGGACGGTGAGCCGGGGGCCTTCCTGCGCGCCTCGGAGCTCGGGCTCGCGCCGAAGGAGACGCGCAAGGAGAAGGACGGCAAGGAGTACGCGTTCGAGCACCTCGTCGTCCTGAAGGACGGCAAGCCCGTCGCCTTCGATCCAAACGACGAGAAGGAGGCGGTGGAGGGCGACCTGTTCGTCGAGGCCGCGCTGCCAGCGGCGGGCGGCGCCGTGAAGGTGAAGTCCGCGCTCCAGATCATGCGGGACACCGCGCGCGCGAGGACGATCGCGCAGTACGCCGCCCAGTGCGGGACCTCCGCCGGGACGATCGAGCGGGTCGCCCGCGAGCTCACGTCGCACGGCAAGAAGGCCGCCGTGGACATGCACCGCGGCCCCGCGCAGCACACCAACGGCTTCTACACGATCTCCGCGCTGATGGACCTCAACCTCCTGGTCGGCAACTTCGACTGGGCGGGCGGCATGATCGTGGCGTCCACCTTCAACTACGACGGCACCAAGACCGACGCGCAGCCCTTCAGCCTGAAGAAGCTCACGCCGAAGTCGGGCAAGCCCTTCGGCCTCTCGGTCATCCGCCACGACGCCAAGTACGAGGAGTCCACGCTCTTCCAGGGTTACCCGGCGAAGCGCAACTGGTGGCCGCTGGCGTCGGACGTCTACCAGGAGATCCTCCCGTCGATCGCGGACGGGTACCCGTACGCCGCCAAGGTCCTCTTCTCGTACATGGGCGCGCCGACCTACTCGCTGCCGGCCGGCCAGACGAACATCGAGGCGCTGACGGACCTGGCGGCGTTGCCGCTCTACTTCGCGAGCGACATCCTGGTCGGGCCGACCACGATGTACGCAGACTACCTCTTCCCGGATCTCCACTACCTGGAGCGGTGGGAGCTGCAGGGCTCGCACCCCAACATGCCGACGAAGGTGCAGCCGGTCCGCAACCCGGCCATCGCGTCGCCCAACGAGCTGGTGAAGGTCTTCGGCGAGGAGCAGCCCATCTCGTACGAGACGCTCTGGCTCGCGCTCGCCGAGAAGCTCGGGCTCCCGGGCTTCGGCAAGGACGCGTTCGGCCCGGGACAGCCGCTCACCCGGCCGGACGACCTCTACGTCCGCCTGGTCGCGAACCTGGCGTTCGACGGGAAGTCGCCGGTCGCCGACGCGTCCGACGAGGAGCTGCGAATCTTCGCGGCGAGCCGCCGCCACCTCCCGAAGAGCGTCTTCGACGCCGCGCGGTGGGAGCGGATCGCCGGGCCGGCCTGGCGCAAGGTGGTGACGGTCCTCAACCGCGGCGGCCGCTTCGACGCGCAGGAGGCGTCCTACAAGGGGGAGCAGGCAGCCAACAAGTACGGGAAGCTCGTCAACCTGTACCAGGAGAAGACGGCGAAGACGAAGGACGCCTTCACGGGGAAGCACTTCTTCGGCGCGCCGCGCTTCGTGCCGGTCGTCGACACGCTCGACCGGGAGCCGGCGGCGCTGTCGAAGGGGTACGACCTGCAGCTCATCACGCAGAAGGACGTGCGCATGACCAAGTCGCGCACGATCACGGCGTCCTACCTCTCCTCGCACTACCCGGAGAACGCCGTGCTGGTGAACGCGAGCGACGCGAAGCGGCTGGGGCTCAAGGACGGCCAGCGGGTCAAGATCGTCTCCGCCACCAACCCCGCGGGCACCTGGGACCTGAAGAACGGCACGAAGAAGCCGATGGTCGGGAAGCTCCAGGTCACCGAGACGCTTCGCCCGGGGGTCGTCACCTTCACGCTAGGTCATGGGCAGTGGGCGAGCGGCGCCTCCGACGTCGTCATCGACGGGCAGCTCGTGAAGGGAGATCCCCGGCGCGGCGGTGGCGTCCACGCCAACGCCGCGATGTGGATCGATCCCCACCTGAAGAACACCTGCTTCATCGACAAGATCGGCGGCAGCGTTTCGTTCTACGACACGCGGGTCAGGCTGGTCCCCGCGTAGGGGCGCGGCCGCCCGGCAGCCACGTCACAGGTACGGCGAGAAGAGCCTCGCGACGCCGTCGCGGATCCGGACGGGGAGCCGCCGGCCGTCGACCTCGGCGAGCGTGACCGGGCGCGCGCGCTCGATCCGGGCGCGGATCAGCGCCTCGAGCTTTGCGGCCAGCGCCGTGTCGAAGCACTCGACGTCGAGCTCGAAGTTGAGCCGCAGGCTGCGCGGATCCCAGTTGGACGAGCCGAGCAGCGACCAGCAGCCGTCCACCACCATCATCTTCGAGTGGTCGAAGGGAGGCGGCGAGAGCCAGACGCGGCAGTCCTGCTGCAGGATCTGCCAGAGCTGCGCCGTCTGCGCCCAGCCCACGACCGGCAGGTTCGACCGCTCGGGCAGGACGATGTCCACCTCGACGCCGCGGAGCGCGGCCGCGTCGAGCGCGATCACCAGCGCCGGGTCCGGGAGGAAGTACGGCGTCACGATCTTGATCGACGAGCGGGCCGCGCCGAGCGCGCCGAAGAGGAGCCACCGGATCGTCTCGAAGTCCTCGTCCGGCCCGTCGGGGATGGCGCGCCCGACGACCTCCCCCGGGCGCTGGAGGCCGGGGAAGAACTCGACGCCGTCCAGCACCTCGCCGGTGGCGAAGCGCCAGTCCTCGGCGAAGGCGCTCTGGAGCTGCGCGACGATCGGCCCCTCCACCGCGAGGTGGAGATCCTGGTTCGGCGCGGGGCGCGACGCGCTCGGGGCGTACTCGTCGCGGATGTTGAAGCCGCCCGTGAAGCCGAGCTTCCCGTCAGCGACCAGCACCTTCCGGTGGTTGCGGAGGTTGAGCGTGGGGACGAGCCACGCGCTGATGCGAGGGAGGAAGAGGGCCACCGGGACGCCGGCCTTGCGCAGGGCCGAGTGGGCCGGCGGCCACGCGTACCGGGCGCCGACCGCGTCGACGAGGACCCGGACCTGGACGCCCCGCCAGCGCGCCCGCGTCAGCGCGTCGATGAACGCGTCGCCGACGGCGCCGCGGTCGAAGATGTAGGTCGAGAGCGTGACGGTCCGCTCCGCAGCCTCGATGGCCGCGAGCATCGCCGGGTAGGCCTCGCCGCCGCTGGGCAGGAGGGTGATGCGGGAGCCCGTCACCAGCGGATTACGCACGATCCGATCGCCGAACCGGGCGAGCCGATCGAGGTGGTGCGCGAAGGGGGGGAGCCGCAGCGGCTGGACGGGCGGCTCGGCGGGACGCGCGCGCAGCCCTCCGGGCCCCAGGGCGAGCGCGCGCCGCCGGATCCGGTTGACGCCCAGGAGTGCGTACGCCGTGGCGCCGAAGCCCGGCGTCAGCAGGATGACCGCCACCCAGCCGATGGCCGCGCGGACGTCCCGCTTGTGCAGGACCGCGTGCCCCGCGGCGAGGAGCGAGGCCGTGAGGAGGACGGCGCCGGCAAGTGTCTCCCAGGGAGCGAAGGGCACGCGGCTCGAAGTGAAGCACCCCCGCGCGCTGGCGTCCACGCGGCACACTCCCAGCCCCCACCGGGTTATGCTCCCCTGACCATGGCGCGCATCCTCATCGCCGACGACAACGACGCGATGCGCGACGGGATGGTCCTCTCGCTCACGCGGCTAGGGCACGACGTCCAGGGCGTGAAGGGCGGCGCGGAGGCGATCGCCGCCTACCGGAAGCGCCCGTCCGACGTCGTGGTCACCGACCTGCGGATGGTCCCCGTCGACGGCATCGAGGTCGTGCGGCGGCTCCGCGAGCTAGACGCGGAGGCGACGGTGCTGGTCGTCTCCGCCCACGGGACCATCGGCGCCGCGGTCGACGCGATGCGCGAGGGGGCGATGGACTTCATCGAGAAGCCCTTCCCGCCCGAGGTGCTCCGGGCCCGCGTCGAGAAGGCGATCGAGATCGCGCGCGAGCGGCGGGTGGCCAGGACCGTCCGTGGCCGGGCCGAGGCGCTGGACGCCGACCGGGCGCGGGAGAGCGATCCGGCGGGGCTCGTGGGGGGCTCCGAGCCGATGCGGCGGGTCATGGAGCAGGTGCGGAAGATCGCCGCGTCCGACACCACGGTGCTCGTGCTCGGCGAGTCCGGCACCGGCAAGGAGCTGGTCGCGCGGGCGCTCCACGCCCAGGGGCCCCGGCGCGACGGCCCGTTCGTCTCGGTCTCCTGCGCAGCCATCCCCGAGGGGCTGCTAGAGAGCGAGCTCTTCGGCCACGAGAAGGGGTCCTTCACCGGCGCCATCCGGCGGAAGCTGGGGCGCTTCGAGCTCGCACATGGCGGCACGCTCTTCCTCGACGAGGTCGGCGAGATCCCGCCCGCGATCCAGGTGAAGCTCCTGCGCGTCCTGCAGGAGCGCCGGTTCGAGCGGGTCGGCGGCGAGGAGACCATCGACGTCGACGTCCGCGTCGTCTCGGCCACCAACCGCGACCTGAAGGCCATGGTGCTGGCGGGTGGCTTCCGGGAGGATCTCTACTACCGGCTGGCCGTCCTGCCGGTGACCCTCCCGCCGCTGCGCGACCGCAAGGGCGACGTCGAGGAGCTGGCGCACTTCTTCATCCGGAAGCTCTCGCCGCGCATCGGGCGGCGCGCGACCGGGTTCACCCCCGAGGCGCTCGCGCTCCTGAACGCGCACCGCTGGCCAGGGAACGTCCGCGAGCTGGAGAACGTCGTCGAGCAGGCGCTCGTCTTCGTGGAGGGGGAGCTCATCCGGCCCGAGGACCTGCCCGACGGCATCCGGGCGGGCCCGCGCGCGGCGGCGGTGGCGCTGCCTGCCGGCGACCGGAGCCTCACCGACGTGCTCGAGGAGCTCGAGCGCCAGCTCATCCTCTCAGCCTGGGAGAAGGCGAAGGGCGTGAAGGCCGAGACGGCGCGGCTGCTCGGGATCAAGCCGAGCGCGCTCTACTACAAGCTCGAGAAGTACGGGATCGCCCAGGGGGACGAGGAGGGCGAGGTCGGCGGGCCGCCGGAGAGCCCGGCAAGGTAAGGTAGCGGGATCCGATGCTCTACGTCGTGCTCGCACTCCTGCTCGTCGCCGACCCGGTCGTCGACCCCGCGCGCGCCGAGCTGGACCGCGTCGCGTCCCGGATCGAGCGGCTGAAGAGCCGGAGGCTCGCCGGCGAGGACGTCACGCTGGAGCTGGAGCGGCTCCTCGCCCACGCGCAGGAGCTCGCGCAGCGGATCGAGCGTGAGCGCAGGGGCGCGCCGCCGGCAGCGGCGCCGGCCGTCGCGCCCGGCCTCCCCCCGGAGGAGCTGAGGGAGCGGGCGGACGCCCTGCGCGACGAGTCGGATCGGATCGCGATGCAGCTCCGTGAGCTGGACCGGCAGATCGACGCCGTGCGGCGCGAGCGGCGCGTCGAGGCGGGGCTCGAGTCGCTGACGCAGGAGCGCGCGCTCTTCGGCGATCCCGGCGCGAGCCGCGTCTCCCCGAAGGCGACGCTCTCCGGGGACACCTTGGGAGGGGACGCGGACGCGGCGAAGCCGGGCGACTTCTTCGGCCCCCGCGGCGCCGGCGCCGGCGAGACGAGCCGTGGGACGGCGCTGCAGCGGCTGGACCGGCTCCGCGC
>JBAVTL010000344.1:0-3768 GCA_049696175.1 Anaeromyxobacteraceae bacterium | reverse complement strand
GGTCGCTGCACCGCCGGCTGCGGCGCCAACTCCGGCGCCCACCGCGCCCGAGGCCGCGCCTCCGCCCGTGCCCAAAGCCGTCCCGGCGCCGAGGGCTCCGCCGCAGGTGCGCAGCAGCGACGACGAGCAGGCGCGGCTGCTCGCGTCGGCCGAGCGCAAGTACAACGACGGCAACTTCCCCGCGGCCATAAGCGACTACCGGAAGGCCGCCTCGATCCAGCCGAGCGCGGCGGCGCACGTCGGGCTCGCGCGCGCGCTCTACGACGCCAACAGGGCGGGCGAGGCGCTCTCCGAGCTGAGGGTGGCCACGCGCGTGGAGCCGAAGTACGCACCGGCCTATCTGCTGTTGGGCGAGATCCATCAGGGCGAGGGGCGGAACGCCGAGGCGCGCGCCGCCTACCAGACCTTCCTCACCCTCTCCCCGGCCGGCGAGCAGGCGCGCGCCGTCCGAGAGATCCTCGCGAAGCAGCTGAGGTGAGGCGCCCCATTCCACGACGCCCCCGCCAGCCGGGGACGCGCGCTCGGCTCCGCGAATGACCCTTCGAATCCTCGGGATCGAGTCGAGCTGCGACGAGACCGCCGCTGCCGTCGTCGAGGACGGCCGGCGCCCGCTCTCCGACGTGGTCGCGACACAGATCGAGATCCACCGCCGCTGGGGCGGCGTCGTGCCCGAGCTGGCGAGCCGCAACCACGTCGTGCAGGTGATGCCGGTCGTCGACGAGGCGCTGCGGCAGGCCCGCGTGGCACCGCAGGAGCTCGACGCGATCGCGGTCACGTCGGGGCCGGGGCTCGTCGGCGCCCTGCTCGTCGGCGTCCAGGCGGCCAAGGGGCTCGCCGCCGCGTGGGCCAAGCCGCTCGTCAGGGTCAACCACCTGGAGGGGCACCTCGTCGCCGCGTTCCTCTCCGAGCGCCCGCCGACCTTCCCGTTCCTCGGGCTCGTCGTTTCCGGCGGCCACACCTCGCTCTACGCGGCGCGCGGCTTCGGCGACTACGAGCGGCTCGGCGCCACGCGCGACGACGCGGCCGGCGAGGCGTTCGACAAGGGGGCGAAGCTCCTCGGACTCCCGTACCCCGGCGGCGTCGCGATCGATCGGCTGGCGAAGGACGGGGACGCGAGCGCGCTCCGCTTCCCGAAGGCGATCGTGAAGGGCTCCGACCTCGACTTCAGCTTCTCCGGGCTCAAGACCGCGCTCCTCCACCACGTGAGGAAGCACGGCGTCCCCGAGGGGCGTGCCCTCGCCGACCTCTGCGCGAGCTACCAGGAGGCGATCGTCGGTGCGCTCGTGCAGAAGGCGTTCCGGGCGGCGCGCCGGCTCCAGTACCCTCGCCTCGTCCTCGCGGGCGGCGTCGCAGCCAACAGCCGGCTCCGCGCCGCCTTCGCGGCCGAGGCCGCGACCTACGAGGGCGTCGAGGTCTTCCTCCCGCCGCCGCGGCTCTGCACCGACAACGCGGCGATGATCGCGGTCGCCGGGACGGAGGCCTTCCGGCGCGGCGAGCGGGCCTCCCTCGACCTCAACGCCGACCCGGCGTGGCGGATCTAGATGACACGCAAGCCAACTGGCAGCTACCCCTCCCCGCGCGCGCTCCTCGACAAGTACGGGCTGCGCGCCAAGAAGAGCTGGGGGCAGAACTTCCTCGGCGACGAGGAGATCCTCGATCACATCGCGAAGCTGGCGGCGCCGCGGCCGGGCGAGCGCGTCGTCGAGCTGGGCGCGGGGCTCGGGCACCTCACCGATCGCCTCCTCGCCCACGGCGCGACCGTCGTGGCGGTGGAGCGCGACCGCGACATGGCCCGCGTCCTGCGCGGCGAGCTCGGAGACCGGATCGACCTCCGCGAGGCGGACGCGGCGCGGCTCGACGTCGCGGCGCTGGCGCGCGAAGGGGGCGGGGGACGGATCACGGTGGTGGGCAACCTCCCCTACCACCTGACGAGCCCCATCCTCTTCTCCCTCATCGACCACGCGCCCCACGTCGCCCGCGCGGTGTTCCTGCTGCAGCGCGAGGTGGCGGAGCGGCTGGCGGCGCCGGCGGGGGATCGCGAGAGCGGCGTCCTCTCGATCCTGCTGCAGCGCGAGGCGGACGTGTCGATCGAGCGGATCGTGCCTCCGGGCGCGTTCCTCCCGCCCCCCAAGGTGCACAGCGCGGTCATCTGCGCCCTCTTCAGGCCGCCAGCGGATCCAGTCGTCGACGCGGCCCGCTTCCGGAAGGCGGTGAAGGCCGGCTTCGCGCAGCGCCGCAAGACGCTCGGGAAGGCGCTCGGCGCGGCCAAGCTGGCCCCTCCAGAGGCGATCGCCGCGGCGCTCGCGGCGGCCGGCGTCGATCCCATGCGCCGGGGCGAGACGCTCACGCTCGCGGAGTGGGCGGCGCTCGAGCGGGCGCTGCCGGTCACGCCGGCCTGACTTCGTCCCCGCTCCCTCACCGCAAGGAGGGGATCAGGGCGAGGGAGAAGAAACGCCGTCGCGCTGTCCGTCTGCCGGCGGCGTGGGCAGCCAGAGCGTGGCGACGGTCCCGCCCGACTTCGGGAAGTCGAACTCCAGCGCGCCGTGGTGGCGATCCGCGATGGTGCGCGCCACGGTCAGCCCCAGGCCGGTCCCCTGCCCCGACGGCTTGGTGGTGAAGAACGGGTCGAAGATCCGCTCGCGGATGTCGGCCGGGATCCCCGGGCCGTCGTCCTCCACCGCGATTCCCCGGAGGGGTCCGCGCCGCTTCAGCCGCACCCGCAGGTGGCCATAGTCCTTCGAGACGAACGCGGCGTTGAGCAGCAGGTTCAGGAGCGCCTGCCCGATCTGCTTGCGATCCGCGAGGACCGGCGCGTCGTCGAACTCCGGCTCGGCGACCTGGTCGATGACGATCCCCCGGCGCTTGAGCGACATCGTCGCGAGGCCGGCCGTGTCCCTGGCCAGCTCGGCCGCCGAGACCGGCGCGATCTCCAGCGGGCGGCTCCGGCCGAAGTCCAGGAGGCGCCGGACCACGCCCTCGATCTGGCCGAGCGCCCTCTCCATGACGTCGAGGTCGGCCGAGCGCGCCGCCGGGTCGTTCACGTCCTCGCGCAGCATCGCGACCGCGCTCTGGAGCGCCGAGAGGGGGTTGTTCACCTCGTGCGCCACGCCCGCCACGAGCGAGCCCAGCGTGGCGAGCCGCTCGTTGGCGAGCGCCAGGATCCTCACGCGCTCCTGCTCGTCGTGCGCCGCGCGGAGGCGCGCGGTCATCCCGTTGAATCGCCGCGCGAGCGCAGAGATCTCCCTCCCGCCGCGCGGCTGGATCGGCCGGTCCGGCACGGCGGGATCGAAGCGATCGGCGGCCTCGATGATCTCCTCGATCGGCCTGCTCACGCGTCGCCCGACCACCAGCGCGAGCGCCAGCGTCACCAGGATCACCGCCAGCGCGACGAGGGTGAGCGGCTCCACGATGGCCCTACGGGTCGTCTGGAGGACCGACATGTCGATCCCCAACCGGATCGAGCCGGCCTGGCCGCCCATGATCGGCGCCTCGACGTCGAGGGCGCGGCGCCCGCCATCCACGGCCACGATCGGCCCCTCCGTCCCCGGGGACCGGAGCCCCAGCAGCCGCTGCGCCCCCCCGTCCGGGAGCGAGCTCGCGAGCACCTGGCCGTCGCGGACGACGAAGCAGTAGACGATCCCGTCGTCCCGCGCGGTCCGCACCACCAGCTCGTCCAGCGTGACCGCGTCGTTCGTCAGGATGGCGTCGGCCGCCTGCGAGGCCACGAGCCGCGCGATGGCACCCCCGAGCACCGCCTGCTCCCTCGCG
>JBAVTL010000343.1:0-3365 GCA_049696175.1 Anaeromyxobacteraceae bacterium | reverse complement strand
AGCGTCTCCCCGATCTTCAGCGCTCGGTGCGGATGGGCGGGATCGTACGCGTATCCCCAGTCGTGGTTCGACTGCGTCGGCTTCGCCTGCCCCGCTCCCGTCCCCTGCGAATTCAGGCTCGAGATCGTGTGCACCTGAACGTTCGCCTTCATGTTGTGGATGTCGTCGTACTGGAAGCTCGACGCGAACGAGTCCACCACTCCAGGCCTTGCGTACGCCCTCCCGCTCGCCGACGTCAGCCGGTAGAGCTTGTCGTACGAGTAGGCGTAGCTTACCGCCCCCGACTGCGGCCCCGTCGCGTACCCCGTCGTCGGCTGCCCAAGCGCGTTCGTCAGCCCCGTCACGTTCCCAACGAGGTCGTAGGCGTACGTCAGCCGCTGCAGCCTCCGCCCCGCGACCGTCGTGTCGAGGTTCTTGAGCCGCCTCGTCAACGGATCGTACGTGTAGACGCTCGTCCCGGCGTTGCCGTAGATGAGCGTCTTCCGCTGCTCGAACTCGTCGTACGTCAGCGACGTCAGGTACGTCTCCGTCTGCGCCTGGTAGTGCTTCGTCGCGGGCCGGGTCCCCGTCGCCCTGGCCACCAGTCCGCCCGCGTCGTAGTGGTACGTGAGCTTTTCGCCGTCCGGGTAGACCATCGACTTCATCCGCCCGAAGGAGTCGAACGCGAACCCCATCTCGAACGTCTGCGGCGACCCGTTCGGTTTCAGCGGCCTCACCGTCCGCGTCGACCGCGTCGTCTCGCCGAGCATCCCGTACCCGCGCGTCTCCGGTTGTGTCCCTAAGATTGTGTGAATCGGAAGTTCGCGGAGGCTGAAGAGGAAGTGGAAGCTCCTCGGTAACCCAACCAAAAGAGCCTCGCCGCCAAGCGAGGCCGAGGAGCTTCCGATGAACGAGGTTGCCGAGCTTGAACTGCCGACGCAAGAGAACTTCCGCACCGATCTGCGTGCCCTCTGCCAGGGCGCGATCCGGGTCGCCTTGGAGGTCGTCCTGGAGGAGGAGATCCGAGCTCTGGTCGGCGCCAAGAAGTGGGAGCGCCAGGCCCAGCGAGTCGACAGCCGGAACGGGACGTACCTGCGCCGGCTCATCACCTCGATGGGCGCCGTCGATCTCAAGGTGCCGCGCTCTCGGGAGGGCGGTTCCGCAGGCGGTGCCGTGTTCGAGCGATACAAGCGCAGGAGCGCCGACGTCGACGACACGATGGTGGCGGCCTACGTACACGGCGCCTCGACGCGGGACATCGGCCAGATCACCGAGGCGCTCATGGGCGAGCACGTGAGCCGCTCGACAGTGAGCCGGGCGGCCAAGACGCTGGGCACCAAGGTCGAGGACCTGCGGAAGGCGCCTATCGAAGGGCCGATCCCCTACCTGTTCCTCGACGCCACCTTCCTCGACGCCCGGTGGGCGCGGGAGGTCGAGAACGTCTCTGCGCTGGTGGCCTACGGCGTCGGCCTGGATGGCCATCGGCAGCTCTTGGCGATCACCATCGGCACGGAGGAGTCGGAGGCCTCCTGGAGCGACCTGCTCGCGCAGCTCAACGAGCGCGGCCTGTCTGGCGTGCAGCTCGTCATCGCCGACGCCCACGCCGGCCTGGCCAAGGCGGTGCGCCACCACCTGCCCGAGGCGCCGCTGCAGCGGTGCTGCGTCCACCTCCAGCGGAACGTCGTCGGGAAGGCCCCCCAGAAGCTCAGGGCGCGGCTCGCCAAGGCGGTCTGGCAGGTCTTCCTGGCGCCCTCCAAGGCGGAGGCCCGCAAGCGGATGGCTGAGCTCGCCGCCGGCCTCGGCCGCCAGCTCCCGGAGTCGATGGCGTGCCTCGAAGCCGGCTTCGACGCGGCCACCAGGTTCTTCGCGTTCCCAAAGGCTCACTGGCATCGCATCCGCTCCACCAACGGCCTCGAGCGGCTCCACGGCGAGATCAAGCGGCGCACCAATGCGGTGGGCGCCTTCCCGGACCGGGGCAGCGCCCTGCGCCTTGTCACCGCCGTCGCGCTCAACGTGACCGCCATCTGGACCGACCGACGCTACCTGGACATGTCCCTGCTGAAGCCGAAGGAGGTCGTCGCCCCCAAGGCGGCGTGATTCACCCGAGGAGCTTCACCGCGAGTCGAGTTACACATTCTTCGGGACTTGACCGCGTCTCCTGCCCCGCGTCGTCCACGATCAGCTTCACACGGCCCACCTGGTTCTCCGCCGTGTCGGCCGTCGTCCCGTACTCGTAAGTCACCGGGGTGGAGAGTAGGCCACCTCCAGCCTCTTCACCGCGTCGTCGTCGATCTTCACGTCCGCCGCCTTCCAGACGTCCTCCACGAAGCGCTTCCGGTCAGCGCTCCGCCGCTCGTTCGCCACCCGCGCCTGGAGCGCGTCCCGGATCGCCTCGAACCTGGGCTCGTACGCGGCCTCACGCCCGAGGAGCTTCACGACGTAGAAGCCACCCGCGCTCTCGACCACGGTGTTCCCCACCTCGCCGGTCTTCGTCAGCTCGAACGCCGCCTTCGCCAGCTCGGGGCCGTAGCCACTCCCGAGCTCCTCGCGGCTGACGTTCCCCAGCTCCCCGCTCGACGCGCGCGTCCGCTCGTCCTCCGACCTGGCCCGCGCGAGCTTCCCGAAGGCGTAGTAGTCCTTCGCATTAGCTCGCGCCTCCGAGAGGAGCTGTTGTGCGAGGGCCCGCTTCCTCTCGCGCTCCGGCGGCTTCGACACCTTGAGCTCGATGATCGCGATCCGCACACGCTCTGGGCGCGCCAGCTCGGCGTGGTGCTCGTCGAAGTACTTGCGCAGCTCGTCGTCCGTCGGCGCCTTCTTCCGCTCTGGCTCCTCGAACTCCTTCTCGAGGTAGACGTTCCCCAGCTCCTCCGCGTAGCGTCGCGTGAGCTCGGAATCGCGCTGGTAGCCCTTCTCCTCGGCCAAGTGAGCGAGGAGCTGCTCCCGGACCAGATCCTCGATGAGCCCCTTGCGCGCCTCGGGTGCCCGGTACCGCGCGCGCACCATGTCGGGCATCGCGCGCAGACGCGCCTCCACGTCGCCTACGCGCAGGACATGGCCCGAGAAGCGAGCGACCACGGGGCCGTCGCCGGTTGAGTCGAGGATGCTCTTCGGCGAGGAGGCGTGGCCGGCCCAGTAGCCTGCACCTGAGGAGAGGACGATTACGGCTAACAAGAGCGGCTTGTTCATCTGCAGGTCACTCTCCGTAACTCAAAGGGATCGTCGCCAACCACCAGAATTCCGTACGAAGCACGCTGCGACCTGACCGATCCCCTCATTCCCACGTTCATGGGATGGGCTGAGTGGTAGAAGTTCCGCGGGCTTGGGATCATGGTGGCGGGATGCGCACCAAAGCCATCCGCCCCCGCCGCGTGCACGCCTTCGTGTCC